>DASPXY010001552.1:0-6126 GCA_035637055.1 Gemmataceae bacterium
GTTGATGATCGTCTCGAAGCGGTTCTGCAGCGACGGCGGCAGGGCGGCCCACATGAACGGAGACGCGGCCAACGCCAGCCCGCACAGCGCAAAGCGCCGGCGACTGCGCAAAATCGCCAGGCCGGCCCAGAGCACCAGCGAGACGAAGCCGGCCCGCGAACCGGTCAGAGCGATGCAGCCCACCGTCAGGATCCCATAGCAAATCAGGAAGCCACGCCAGCGCACTGACGTACTCACGAACCACAGGGCAGGCGTCAGCGCCAGCACGAAAATCAGCGTGGCGGCGAAGGAGTTGGGGTCGCTATGGCTGGCATCCACGCCGATCAGGCGGACGATGCTCATGCGGAAATGGTAGCGGCCATTCACAAACTGCCAGACCGAGTGCAGTATGTAGACGGTCATGATGATCATGAACGCCTTCAGGACATGTTTGAGCCCGTCCTCCTCATGGATCACCGTCACCAGCACCACGTAGAAGAACAGCAGCTTGAGGTACATATCCATCAGGGCGAACGTCTGCGCCGTCCAGGGGCTAAACACCCCCGCCGTCAGCAGCGCCAGCACGAACGCGCAGAGCGCCCGGTGCATTGGGTTGGGGATCCAGCGCTTCCCCGGCGATATAAGCCATATTCCGCCGGTGAAAAGGGCGTAAAGCAGTTCGAGGCGGAACTCGCCCAGGACCGGCCACACCTCGAACGGCCGATGGATGAACAGAAACATGTAGCCGATCAGCAGCCAGCGCATGGCTTCCCCCCGCGCACGAGGAACTCGTAGAAGTTCTCAAATCGCCGTACCATCGCCTCACGGCTGTAGTGCTGCTCCGCCCGCTGCCGCGCCGCCGCCCCCAGCCGCACCCGCAGCCCCGCATCTGCCGCCAGCCGCTCGATCGCCCCCGCCAGCGCTGTCGCGTCCCCGGGCGGGACGAGCAGGCCGTGCGTCCCCGCTTCGATCAGACGCTCCGCTGCGCCGACGCGCGTTGCCACAATCGCCCGGCCCGCCGCCATGTATTCCAGCAGCGCGTTCGACATCCCCTCGGAGTGCGAGCAGAGGACCGCCACGTCGGCCCGACTGAGGAACGCCGGCACGTCACGTACGACCCCCGGCAACTGCAAGCGTTTCCCCAACCCCAGCTCATCGGCGAGGCGCTCCAGATCCGCCCGCGACTCCCCCTCGCCGGCGACGGCGAACGTCACGTCCGGGCAATGCGCCGCGACGGTGGCGGCGGCGCGGACGAACACATCGAGGCCCTTGACGGGGCGCAGGTTGGCCACGACGCCGACATGGATCGGCCCCGGTCGTGCGGCCAGCGCGGGCAAGGCGCTGAAGCGGTCGAAATCGACGCCATTTTCCAGCACAAACACCGACTCCGCGGGCGCCCCCTCGTCGGCGATGACGGCATCGCGGCAAGCCTCGCAGTTGGTGATCGTCGCGGCGGTGAGGCGATTGCAGAATCGGCCCAGCTGGCGGTGCAGCGGCGTCAGCCAGTAGCCGAGATTGTTCCGCGTCCGCACGAGATAGGGCACGCCAGCCAATCGGGCCACGAGCGCCCCGAAGTAGGTACTGTCCTGGAAGTACACCTGCAGGACGTCGATGCGTTCACGGCGCAGGAACTGCGCCAGTCGCCGCGCCTTGACGAGCGTGGACGGCCGGCAAAGCGAATGGACGCCGAGGTGCAGGATCGGGCAGCAGTCGGGCTCCAGCGAGCGCGAGATCGCCCCTTCGCCGCGCAGCAGGCCGAGGTAGGGGACGACGCGAGTGCGGTCGAGGCGACGGATCAGGGCGACGAGCTGCGTTTCCGTGCCTGCGGGCCGGAGCTGGTCGATCAGGTAGCAGACGCGAATCGGCCGGCGGACGGGCGCGCTGCGGCGTCGTGCCAAGCGGTGAGTCCGAGCGGGCAGGGTGGCGGTGATGCTCATAAACTCCTTTTCGCCTCGCTAAATTCCCGCTTGCGGGTTAGCAGGGGCCTACGCTTCCTGCTAACCCGCAAGCGGGACGGCGGGAGACTCGCGACCGACCCTCTCGACAGACGCGGTCGAAGAAGCGCAGATAGTCCCGGCTCTGCGCCTCGAACGTGAAGTCACGCAACACACGCGCCCGGCCGTACGCGCCCATCTCGTGGCGCTGCGGCGAGGCCAGCACCTGAAGGATGCGCGCGGCAAGCGGGCCGACGGCCCCCGGCCGCACGATGTAGCCGCTGACGCCCTCGTCAACCAATTCCGCTGTGCCGCCCGCCGTGGTCGCGACCACCGGCACTCCGGCGGCGAACGCCTCCAGGATGACATTCGGCAGGCCCTCCGCGTACGACGGCAGGACGAGGAGGTCGAAGTGCGGCACGAAAGCATCAAGGTCAGCGTGGAAGCCGGGGAGGACGAACGAGCCGGCCAGGCCCGCCGCCTGAATGTCGCGCAGCAGGGCGTCGCGCTGCCAGCCTGCGCCGAACAGCACAAATCCCACGTCTTGGCGGCGCTGACGAATTCGGGCCGCCGCCTCGACGAGATGATGGAACCCCTTATCCGGGGTCAGCCGGCCTGCGGCGCCGACGATCAGCGATGGGGGCGCGGGGAACAACTGCCGCAACCGTTCGCGGTAGATCGCTTGCGGCGCCGCGAAACGCTCAGCGCGGATCGCGTTGCGAATGACGACCACCCGCTCGGGGTTGACGGCGGTGCGCCGCACCTTGACCGCCTGCCCTTCCGAGACGCAGACGACCCAGTCCATCCAGTGCAGCACGACCTGATCGAGCGCATCGTAGAGCCGTATCTTGAAACTTTCGCCGGTCCAGCCGCGCGACACCGCGACCGCCGAAACACCGACGCAGCGCGCGGCGGGCCGACCCAGTAGGTTCGCCTTGTAGCCGTGGCAGCACAGAACATCGGCGCCGAGATCGTCGAGGTGCTTCGTCAACTCGCGAATCACGCGGCGGAACCGCGGGCTGTCGGCGCTGAGGGTGATCCCCTCGAAGCCCGCGCGGCGAATTTCGTCCTGGAAGGATTGCCCCTTGCCCTTTTCCGGGAAGGTGACGAACACGGTGCGATGGTCCTCGGGGAGCGCGCGGGCTAGGCCGAGCATCTGTCGCTCGGGGCCGCCGTAGAACGCCGAGGCCGTCAGGTGGACAATCGTCCGCATCAGAGGGTGCCTCCCATGACTTCGATGCCCGCTTGCGGGTTAGCGCTCCCAGCGCTAACCCGCAAGCGGGACCGGAATTGTTCCAAAAACGCGCTCAACTGCTCGACGCGCTGGTCCCAGGTGTTGCGCCGAGCGACCGCACGAGCCTGCACGCTCGTTCGCGGCCCCAGCAATGCCAGGACCTCGCGCAGCCCGGTGGCGAACTCGTCGTAGGTGACCGCCAGCCGGATCGGGCCGTCGATGGACTCCAACTCCGGCAGCCGCGTGGACAGCACGGGCAGCCCGAGCGCCAGATACTCCATCAGCTTGACCGGATTGACGGCGAGCGTGAGTTGGTTGAGGACGAAGGGGATCAGGCCCACGTCAAAATAGCGGGCGTAGCGCGGCAGGTCGGTGTAAGGGACGAAGCCGAGGCGGTGGACATTAGGCAGACCGGCGAGGCGCTGCATCCCGACGTCGCCGCGACCGAGCAGCACGAACGATACGTCGGGGAAAAGGCGGCTCAGACTGGCGATCAAATCCAGATCGACCCACTCGCTAATATAGCCAAAAAAGCCAACGATCGGTCGCGGCAGGGCCTCCAACTCCGGCACCGGGGCGCCCGCAGGGCCGGTCTGGAAGTGCTCGAAATCGACTCCATGCGGCAAGTGGAGGAGCGGGCAGGCGGTGGTGTGCTTGTACGCCAGGTGGCGGCTGGTGACGATCAGGCCATCGACGCTCTCCAGCAGTTCCGCCTCCATGCGCGCCCAGTCGGCACGGTTGACGCCGGGATAGTCGAGGAAATCATCGACGCAGTAATAAATCCGGGTCGCCTCCGGCACCGCCTTGAGGAAATCGACCCCGTGCGGAAAGGTGGTCAGCACGATCGGGTCGGTGATCGCGTAGCGGGCGCACAGTTTGCGATAGCGGCGGAGCAGGCTGAAGCGATTGAAGCGGCGGACGAGCGGTTTGAACCACGGCACCATGATGGGATTGACGACCTGAACGCCGTCAGGTATGTCGCGCGCTGGCGCGCGCCGGCGAAGCGCCCAGCGCGTGACGGTGCGCAGCACCTTGCCCATATCGGCCAGACTCGGGCGCGGCAGGCGGCTGAGCGTGTTGAACCAGAAGACGCGGTTGCCCCGGCCGAGGCGGCGAAACAGGTGGATCGCCGAGGTCGGCAGGCCGTCGTAGTCGTCGGAGAGGATCACAAAGTCGCGTCCGGTGATCATACAGCATCTCACTTGGGCGAAATCGCTCCGTTTGGTTCGTAGTCCCGCCTTTAGGCGGTGCAGCCTCAACCGCCTAAAGGCGGAACTACAAACGAACTCGATCGCGCCGGCCTTTCTTCGGGCGAAGCGTCGCGGGCTGAGCCAGGCGCTCGATGAACGCCGCGATCCGCTCGGCGGCCCGGCCGTCGCCGTAGGGGCTCGGCGCCTCGGCCATGCGGCGATATTCGTCGCGGTCGGTGAGCAAGAGCGTTACCGCCTCCACAATGTCTTCATGGAGAGTGCCGACCACCTTGGCGGCCCCGGCGGCGACGGCTTCCGGGCGCTCGCTCGTGTCGCGCAGCACCAGGACGGGCTTGTTCAGCGCCGGCGCTTCTTCCTGAACGCCGCCGGAGTCGGTCAGGATCAGATGACTGAGACTCATCAGACAGCAAAACACGTCGTAATCGAGCGGCGGCAGCAGATGAACGCGGTTGGCCCCGGCGAGGTAACGCTCGGCAGCGGCGCGCACCTGGGGATTGGGATGTACAGGATACACTATATCCACATCGCGAAAGGTTTCCGTCAGCTCAAGCAGGGCGCCGCAGATGGACGCCAGGGCAGGGCCGTGGTTCTCGCGGCGATGGCAGGTCACAAGCACGAGACGCCGGCCCCGAGCCAGCGCCGGCTCCAGCGCGGGACAGTGCCGCAGCAAACTCTTCTCGGCGCCTTCGCCGATGCGCTCCAGGGTCAGCAGCAGGGCGTCGATCACGGTGTTGCCGGTCTGCAGGACGCTCGCGGTCGTCCCCTCGGCCTTGAGGTTCGCGACGGCCTGGGCGGTTGGGGCGAAATGGTAAGTAGCCAGGGCATCGACCAGGCGGCGGTTCAGCTCCTCGGGGAACGGGCTGTAGCGGTCGCCGGTGCGCAGGCCCGCCTCGACGTGGCCGACGGGGATGCGCCGGTAGTACGCAGCGAGCGCGCCGGCCAGGGCGGTTGTGGTGTCGCCGTGAACAAGGACGAGGTCCGGCCGGTCGCGCTCCAGCAGGGGTTCCAGCCCCACCAACATGCGAGCGCTGAGATCGGCGAGTTGCTGGTCCGGCCGCATGACATCAAGGTCGGCATCGGGTTCGATGTCGAACAGACGGAGCACCTGGTCGAGCATGCCGCGGTGCTGGCCGGTGACGTACACGAGCGGTTGCAGGTCTGCGCCGGCCTGAGCGCGGCGGCGCAGGGCGTGGACGACCGGCGCCATCTTGATGGCCTCGGGCCGGGTTCCGAACACGGCGGCGACCTTCATGCGAACCTCCTTACGCCGCGCTTGTTCGTAGTCCCGCCTTTAGGCGGATGAGCGTCAAACCGCCTAAAGGCGGGACTACGAACCACACGCCTTACGCCGCGGCGGGCAATTCCCAGGTCTGCAACTCGCCGCGCATCCCCGCTGCGGCGAATGCCTCCGACAACGTCCCGAACCGGAAGTCGGCGAGCAACCGCGCCAGCCGTGGTTGCGTCCTTTTGAGACCGACATAATGGCGAAATTTCTTGCCCCAGCTCACCGGCAGCCGCGGCTGCTCGGGATCGACTTCCCACGGGTGAACGTAGAACACGAACGGCTGGCCGCGTCGATTCAGGCTGCGCAGCCCGTGCCGCGTCAGGAAGTACGGATAGAGCCGGAAGTAACCGCCGCCGCCGACCGGCAGCGGATAGCCGAATTTGCGACAAACCGGCATCGGAAACTCGTGAATCGCGCCTGCTGGTCGCGGGATTGTGTGCGGCACGCTCGGGGCCGCGGGCAGGCCGTAGCGGTCGTGGTAGG
>DASPXY010001553.1:0-6062 GCA_035637055.1 Gemmataceae bacterium
GCTCATGGCGTTGCGATAGGTCTGCCCGAGCCGCGACTTCCAGGTGAGGTCCATACGGCTCAGGGCGGCGTCGATGGTGTGGCAGAATTCATGCACCGCGATGCTCTCGTCGTCGTAGCGGTCGAGCGCCAGGTTGAGCAGGTTCTCCTCGCCGAAGCTGGTGACCGCCAGGCCGCCGGTGCCGCGTACACGCTCGTTTTGATATCTCGGATTAGGGTGATTTCGATACTCCGGCATGTCCGTGTAGACCTGATCCTTGCCGATGATGATCAGGCGCGTGCCGTTTTTGACCATCGTGGCGAGAATGTCGGGTCGGCCGGCCAGCATACGCGTAACGATGACGTAGGTGCGCTGCAGGGCCTCGTCGGCGACCACGGCGGCCGCCACGACCGGCATGCCCTTGACGTCGATGTACTTCTTGTAGAACTTGCGCGCCGCGTCGCGGTCCTTCTCGCGGATCTTCTCGAAGAACGCCTCGGGTGGCGCGGTCACCGGCGGAACATCCTGTTGAGCCGAAGCCGCGCCGGTCAGCAACAGGAGGAAGAGACAGGCCGATACGCGTCTTGTCACGGATCAACTCCTTCAACCGGCCGCTCGTTGCGTGACGAAGCAGAGGTAGTCCTGGGTTACTCGCTCCACTTGTTCGTAGTCCCGCCTTTAGGCGGAAGGACGTCCTTCCGCCTAAAGGCGGGACTACGAACAAGCGCTCCCAGGCTCCTACGCTCGCTCACGCTTCGGGCTCCCACAATCAGGCGCCTGCAGCGCCGCGCACCGAGGCGTCGAGCGCCCAGGCCCGGACGCACAGCCGATACTTGGAAACGGGGGCTGGCGCCAGGCCCTGATCCTGGATCAGACGCTGGAACAGCGACGGCAGCGCCGCCTGGAACTTCAATTCCAGAATCGTCTGGCCTTCCAGCAACGGCAGTCCGCCGGTGAGGCACGCGGGCGTCAGCGAATTGGTCGGCACGCCGCGCACACGCCGGTCCAGCGTCAGCCGCAGCGGTCCCTCGGCGGTCGATGCGGCGAAGGCCACGCGATCGTACGCGATCAGGCACACCGGCCGCAAGCCCCGCATGAGCAGCCGCGTGTGGAACCAGTGCCCCGCCCAGGCCGGCGTCGCGGCCGACCCCCCGAGGAAGACCAGTTCCGTCTCCGGCACACACACGCGGCGCTTGCGCACCTCGTCGCCGGAGCGCGCCTTGCGTTCCAGGAACATGACCTCTTCCGTCCCGTAGCGTCGAATGCGGAACTTGCGACGCTTGAACCCGGGAGAACCATAGAAAACGTCGAGTCCTTCCGTGTCGAGGTAGACGCTGGAGGTGTGATAACCGCCCAGGGTCGGGTCGGCGTGCGGATCGAGGGCCAGGCACTCGTGTGCCCAGTGTTCCACCGCACGGGCATGCTCATCCGCCAGCAAGAACTTCATCTCGAACGCCGGCGCAGCGGGCCGGAGGGCGTCCCGACCCTGTGCCGGGACGCCGTTCAAAGAGGGTTTTTCCATCTCTTGAGTCACTTTTTGACACCTCCTTCGGGGAGGCCGGGAGGCGGCGGGAATCCGGGAGCCCCGCCCACGCCAGGCGGACCGAAGCCAGGCGGCAGCGGGAACAGGCGGTTGACCGCGGCGGCGATTTCCTTCTCATCGAGGTAGCCGTTGCGATCTGTGTCCGCCTCCTTGAACAGCTTCTCCGCTGCCTTGACGAATTCGGCCAGTGCGATCTTGCCGCCCTTTTCCACACCTGCCGTCTTGAGCAGCGAGCCGGCGAGTATCGGTCCCGGACCACGGAACCCGCCCGGGCCCTTCGGAAGACCACCCGGCGGACCTTTCGGGGGACCACCCGGCGGGCCAAAACCGGGCGGCGGCGGCAGCAGGCGATTGATGCCATCAGCCAGTGCCTTCTCGTCGAGGGTGCCCTTCTTGCCCTCGTCGCACACCGTGAAGAGTAGCTCTGCTGCCTTCTTGAACTCGGCGAGCGAAACCTTGCCGTCCTTGTTCGCGTCGGCGGCTTCCAGGATCGGCTTCGCCAGGAACATGCCGGGGCCGAAGCCGCCACCCGGCCCCTTCGGCCCCTTTCCGCCGAACATCCCGAAGCCGGCCATCACGGCACCGTCGGACTTGCCTGCAAGCTGAGCCACCACCGAGTCAACGCGGCGCGTGACGAACGGCTTCAGATCCGGCATCCCCATCATGCCCATCATGCCGAAGCCGGGGCCGCCCTTGCCCTTTTTCTCCATCGCCACTGCGGGGGCGATGGCCCGCTGCATGGCGTCGATGTCGGCGTGCAGTTTCGCCGCGCTGAAACAGGTCTCCGTCAGCTTCTTGAGATGGTCGCGATAGGTATTGTCGTATTCCTTGATCGCCAGAACGCGCTCGATCAGCCGATTCTTGCCCATGTAGGGCTGGCGAATACTCAGGTCGGTCAGCTGCGTGCCGCCCCCCCCGCCGGGTGGGAAGCCCGCGAAGGACATGTTCAGATCCCACGGCATCATCGTGAAGCGATTTGTCTTCGCGTCGAGGTAGAGGTAATAGTTGTGGCCCAACCCCTGATAGCTGTCGAGGTTGACCATGAGCGTGCTGGCCGCGAGGTAGCGCAGGAACCGATCCATGTCGAGATAGGCCGCAATCTCCTTGCGGAAGGTCGCCTCATCGGCGTTGTTGACCAGCTTCGTGAAGGCGATCAGCCGCTGCTGGGCCGCCGGCTTGGCCTCGGTCTTGGGGCGATAGCGGTCCTCGTAGGTGGACCATTTCTCTCCGAGATAGGGCAATCCCTGGATGCGTTCGGGCTTGAGCAGCAGGCCCTTGGCGTTGCCGAAGTGGCGTTTGAGGAACGGCTTGTTGACGGCCTCGATCAGCGTGTAGACGCCGGCGTATTCGCGATTGTGTTTGCCGTCCACGGTCAGGTAGAGCTTGACGAAGGCGGTGCGCGGCGCCGGCACCCCGGCCTCGCGATAGACGGCGTAGGAGAGCGCCTCGCGCAGCTGCGACGGGTCGAAGGCATTATTGCCGAGTGCGAGCAGCGTCAGGCCGTGGAACTTCTGCTCCTCGTCGAAGCGATTGAAGTCGAACTTGAGCGGGCGTTTCAGGCCGTTGGCTGACATCATGTAGGACGAGTTGCCCTTGAAGCGCACGCCGATATCCTTGTAGGTTTGCCCCTCGAAATCGAGGGTGCCGCGGACATAGGTGAAATCGAAGCCGAAGAGACCGGCGCCTTTGGGTGCGCCGGGCCCCTTGTCGTCAGGAGCGGGGCCTTTGCCGCCGGGCATGCCGAAGTTCGGCCCGCGCTTGGGCTGCATCGTGTCCCAGGCCTCGGCCGTCAGGCGGAGGTGGACGGTCCACACCTTGGTCAGGCCGAACAGGTCGTCTTGATTTTTCGGCCCAGCCTTTGCGGGCTGCGCGGTCGCCGAGCCGGACACAGCCAGCATCAGCCCGAATGCGGTCGCAATCGCGGACAGTCGTAGAGGCATCGCGTATCTCCTGAGTATTGAGATCGTTATTTTCGATCGACTCCCGCTTGCGGGTTAGCACTTTGCGCCCTGCTAACCCGCAAGCGGGGTGTCGCGTCGCAGCGAGGCGCCCGGACGCGGCGGCGCGCCAGGCCCTGCCCCAGGACCACCGGGCGGCGGGCCAAAACCAGGAGGCGGCCCGAACCCCGGTCCCATCGGTGGCAGGTCGCCGCGGAACGGCTTGCCGGTCATCTCCTTCCACAGCGCCTTCTGCTCGGTCGTCAGCACCTTCTGGATCTTCGCCAGCGCATCCCGATTGAACTCGGCCATCTTTTTCTGCATCACCTGCGGCTGCGGCGGCGGCATCCCCGGCTGAAAGCCTTTCCCCATCACCTTCCGGCCCTCTTCCAGAATGCCCTGCACTTCCTGTTTCTGCTCGCTGGTCAGGCGCAACTCATCCACCACTGCCGGATCGGCGAAGGCGTGCGCGCCGCGGTGCTGCAGACTGATCTCCTTCAGTCGCTTCGCCTGCTTGGGCTGCATCGCCGCGAGCAGCGCCCTATCGCCCTCCTTGACGATCTCTTGCATCTTCTGAAAGTGCTCCTCCTTGGGTTGGCCGAACAGTGCCTTCATGGACTGCAACTGCTTCGAGACGATCTCACGCAGCGGTGGCAACTGCTGATTGGTGAGCTTCAGCTCATCCCGCACCGATTTATGGTTGAGGAATATGTGCAGAGGCATGGGCGGCGGCATCCCGCCCGGCGGTGGGGGCGGAAAGCCGCCCTTGCCGGGAGGAAATCCACCGGGCGGGCCCTGCGCGGGTGCCGTAGCGACGAGCACTGCGCTGAGCACTCCTGCGAGGAACGACGGTCGAACACGGTGCATAACAAACCTCCGTACGAGCGGCGGGGTTTATCCCCGCCGTGGCAGGCCCTCGACGGCGGGGATAAACCCCGCCGCTCGTCAGTTCATGGCGCGATCGCCTTCTTCACCTCGGGATGGTTGAGCAGATAGCTCCGGCGCGCATCGGCGAACGCCCGCAAACTCGAACGCGCAGCGAATCCATCGGGCGCCGTATCTGCAGTGGAGCGGCGAAACTCCTCCAGACCGCTCAACTTGCGCGTGTCCAGTTCGACCTCTTTCTCGATGAGGGCGCGATACTGACTCACGACGAGGCCGAGTTTCTTCCAGTCGAGCGCATCGTTGGCGAGCGTGTGGACATACTTGAGGTATTTAGTCCGCAGACTGGGGACGGCGAGGAGCCGCGAACGCAGCGGCCCGCGGGAGTTGTTCAGGCCGGCCAGCGGATCGAGGGTGTAGCCACCGCCACCCGGCCCGCCCTTGAACCCGCCGAAACCGCCGTCCTTCGGTCCCTTGTCGTCCTTGGGGCCCTTGCCGCCAGGGCCACCCTTGGGGCCGCCGAAGACAAAGCCCGCGGGTTGCAGTGTCTCGTTGGTGTCGGTCTGGACGATATGAAACCTCCCTTTCGGATCGCGATAGAGGTTGTAGTCGCTGGCGCGCGTCCAGTAGCCGTCATCGTTGAGCAGCACGATGTCGAGCGCCAAAAACCAGAGCACCTGATCAATGTCGAGGATCGGCGTGAGCGCTTTCTCCAGTTTGTCGAGCGGCGTCTGGTTCAGCACGCGGCACAGTTCGATCAGGGCTTTCCAGTCCTTCTCATTGTCCTTCGACTTGATCTCGTAGAAGCGTTTGTAGTCCTGACTGTTGTCGCCGAGGTAGCTCAGGCCGGAATTGGGAGCGCCGGGGTGGCCGGGCACTTTCCAGCGGGCGCCCTCTTTCGTCTTGTAGTTGTCCTTGAGGAATTCCTTGTTGAACTGCTGTTGATTGGCGTAGATGCCCCAGCTCTCGCCGTTGATGATGACCTTGACAAGATTGGCCTTTGGCGCCGGAATGTACTGGCGTGAGATGGCGCAGAACAGGACGGAGTGCAGGAACGTCGGATCCTGGTTGCAGTTGAGCAGGTTGAGGGTCTTGTAACCATACAATCGCTGCTTGGTGTCCACGTGGTCGAACGACACATTGAGGGAGCGTTTGTAGCCGGCGGGGGTCATGAAGTACGACGAATTGCCGCGGAAACGGATGCCGACGTTCTTGTAAACCTTGCCGTCCACAGTGACGGTGGCGGGGACTTCGACGTCGGTGTGGTAGAAATCGGCAAGTTCGGCTTCCCAGTCTTTTTTGTTGGCGAAGTCGATGAAGATGGTCCGGAGGATGCCGGGATCGTATAGCCCCTTATTGGGATAGGATTTCACCTCGACCGGCATGACCTTCGGGCCAGGCTTGGCGGGGTCGCGGCCCTTGCCGAAAGGCCCGCCAAAGCCGCCCGGTGGGGGGAACAGCTGGGTGATGCCCTGGGCGACGGCGGACTCGTCGAGCTTGCCCGTCCTGTCCTTGTCGAGTTCGGTGAACAGCTTGTCGGCGGCCTTTTCGAGCTGATCGAGAGTGACCTTGCCGTCCTTCGCGCCGGCCTGTTTGAAGATCGAGCCGGCGAGCAGCGAGCCCATGCCGAAACCGCGTGGCGGGAGCTTCGGGCCGTCCTTGGGCCCGTCCTTCTTGCCCTTGGGGCCGTCTTTCGGGAAAAAGCCGGGCGCCGGCAGGAT
>DASPXY010001554.1:0-3358 GCA_035637055.1 Gemmataceae bacterium
GCGCGCCGGGAGCGGGAAAAAGGGGCTGGCGCAGCTGGATCAGCCCAGGGCGACGGCTGCGGTAGCCCCCGCAACGGAAGCGGCAGTCATTCCAGAGATATTATGTGTCGGTAATGTCACACGGTGCGCAATCCGGGCTAAAGGCGGAACTACGAACAACACAGCGGTTGCACCCGGACGGGACGACTGGCCGGAGAGATGGACATTCGTACAATCCCCCGGTCCCAGCAAAGGAGGGCTCCCATGCACGATGACTTCGCTGCGTTGTTCACTTTCAATCGGTGGGCCAACGCCAAGATGCTCGACGCCTGCCGGAAACTCACTCCCGAGCAGTACGCCGCCGAGCCGGTGCCCGGTTGGGGATCCATTCGCTCGACCGTCTATCACATTGCCGTGGTGACCGACGGCTGGCTGCGCACGCTGGCCAACGACCCCGACCAGAGTTTCCCGACCGAGGCGGAGACGCCGACCATCGAGGACGCGGCGCGCATCCTGGAGCGGGCCTATCGGACGCTGGATGCTCTGCTGCCGACGCTCACGCCCGAGGTGCTCGCCCGCTCGCGGACCTTCAGCCGTCGCGGGCGTACCGCCGTGCTACCCCCGTGGGTGGTGCTGCGGCACGTCGTCAACCACACGACGTATCATCGCGGGCAGGTCGCGTCCAAACTCAAACGGTTCGGGATTCAACAGCCGGAGACGGATCTGGTGTACTGGGCGCTGGAGCAGGTGCCGCAGCAGCAGTAAAGCGAGTGCTCATGTCGGCTGCGATCACGGCCTCCGCCAGTTCGGGAGGGGCCGCCTGCTCAGCCTGGGCGGCGAGCGGTTGCTCCTCCGTGTCCGGCTGACCGTAGATCGCCTGGATCAGCAGCAGAAAGGCGCCGCACACCAGGCAGCAATCGGCGAGATTGAAGACAGGAAAATTACCCCACGGTTCGGGCGGATAGTGCCAGTGCAGGAAGTCGCGCACGCCGCTGAAGACGACGCGATCATAGAGGTTGCCCAGTGTGCCGCCCAGGATCAGACCGAGCGAGAGCGACAGCCAACGCTCGCGCGCGGCGCTGGCGCGTGTGCTCCACCAGATAATTGCCACGGCGGCGACGAGGCTGACCACGGCGAAGAACGTGTTCATGCCGGTGCCTTCCTCGCCGTGACCGGGACCACCCACGCCCCAGAGAGCGCCGTGGTTCACCGTCGGCAAATGCTCGCCAAAGAGCGTCCGCAGCGGCCGGAAGAAGTCCTCGCCCGTGTCAGGCCCCGGCGTGAACTTCGCATCCAGGTAGAAGGCGCCGGGGATCCTCTTCGCGACTCCCTCGGCAGGGCCGGGGATGAGCGCGCGCGTGTCGCCTTGGCCGTTGTTGTACAGCCAGGCAAAGACGCCGTACTTGCTCGTCTGGTCGAGTGTCAGGCCGATGAGGGCCAGGCTCCAGAACAACCAGCGATAACTTCGATCCGCCTTCATGGTCATGAGTGTTAGCCGCCCCGCTTTTTAGCGCACGCGACGCAGTAGCGCGCGTAGGGCAGTTCCTTCAGCCGCGCCTTCGGTAGGATAGGCCCCTTACAGTCCTCGCACAGGCCGAACGTCCCCTGGTCGATCCGCTCCACCGCGGCCTTGATCTCGCCAAGCAGGTGCTCCTCGTTGGCGAGCAAGTGCAAGGTGTTCTCGCGCTCGTAGTTGTCGGTTCCCAGATCGGCCATGTGCAGCGGCACATTCGACAGGTTGCCGCCGGTGTCGGGACTGCCTTGGTGCAGTGCTTCATCGGTGAGGTGCGAGACGTCGCCGGTCAGCCGATCATGCAGCGCGAGCAGTTGCTGCCGATACTCTGCCACTTCATTCTTGGTCATCGCAGCCCCCAGGTGTCCGACGTTGAAATGTCATCACCGCCCGGAGAGTGTACGATATCCCACTCTTCGGGCGCCGTCAAGAACGCGGGGGCTCGGCCGCCGCGTGGGCGTATAGCAGAGACGCGCTCGGGTGACAAGGTGACAAGGTGACAAGGTGACAGAGTGAGAGAAGCATAAGGAGGAAGCGCCCGCTCACCTTGTCACCTTGTCACCTTGTCACCTTGTCACCGCAAGCGGCGAGCAAGTAGCCGCCGGCCGCGCCGCCCTCCGGGCCGAGTTCGATTACCCAGTCCGCCGCCGCGATCACGTCGAGGTTGTGCTCGATGATCACCATGCTGTTGCCCGCCTCGACCAGTCGCCGCAGCACCCGCAGCAAGTTGGCCACGTCAGCAAAATGCAAGCCGGTCGTCGGCTCATCGAGCAGGAATAACGTCCGGCCCGTGGCGCTGCGCGCCAGTTCCGCGGCGAGCTTCACGCGCTGCGCCTCGCCGCCGGAGAGCGTGTTCGACGGCTGACCGAGCGTCAGGTAGCCAAGCCCCACGTCCACCAATGCTTGCAACGGTCGTGCCAGGGCCTGGAAATTCGCGAAGAAATCGCGTGCCGCCTCGATGGACAGGTCCAGCACGTCCGCGATCGATTTGCCGCGCCAGCGGATTTCGAGGGTCGCCGGGTTGAAGCGTCGGCCTCGGCAGACCGGGCAGGGCACCGTCAAATCGGGCAGGAAGTGCAACGCCACCTTGCGCTGCCCCTGCCCCTGACACGCATCGCAACGGCCGCCCTTGACGTTGAAACTGAAACGGCTGACACCGTAGCCGCGCAACTTCGCCTCGCGTGTGCTGGCGAACAGCCGCCGCACCTCGTCGAAGATGCCGGTGTAGGTCGCGGCGCTGGAGCGTGCCGAACGGCCGAGGGGAGATTGATCGACTTCGATGATCTTGTCGAGGTGTTCCAGCCCTTCGATGCGGTCGTGCGCTCCCGGCAGCGGGGCCGCCAGGCCGAGGTGACGGCGGACGGCGCGAGCCAGGGTGTCGTTGACCAGCGTACTCTTGCCCGAGCCGCTAACGCCGGTGACGCAAACCAGGCGGCCAAGAGGAAAGGCGACATCGATGTTCTTGAGGTTGTGCTCGCGTGCGCCGCGGATCGTCAGCGTCAAGCCCACGGGCCGCAGCCCGTGGGCTTCTTCCGGGGGAGCCCCCAAGCCCACGGGCCGCGGCCCGTGGGCTTTTCCGGGCCCCGCGCAGAGGTACGGCGCCGTCACGGAGTCCGGCGAACGCAAGACCTCCTCGACCGTGCCGCGGGCCAGGATGCGACCGCCGTTGCGACCGGCGCCCGGCCCCATGTCCACGAGGTAGTCCGCAGCGCGAATCACCGCCTCGTCATGCTCGACCACGATCAACGTGCTGCCGCGTTCCTGAAGGGTCCGCAGCGCGCGCAGCAGCCGGCCCGTGTCGCGCGGGTGCAGACCGATCGTTGGCTCGTCGAGGATGTAACAGACGCCGAGCAGCCCCGTGCCCGG
>DASPXY010001555.1:0-4319 GCA_035637055.1 Gemmataceae bacterium
GAAAGCAATCCTTCAAAGAGAAGCGAGCGCCCGCTTGACGTCGGGCTGTTGGGTCTCGTCGGCGCGTCCTTCGCGCAGGCGCTGGCGGGCGAGCGCCCGGCACAACGCCTGCAGCCGCGCCCCGTGCCAGGGCGGTCGCTCCGACACGCCCGCCGTGTGGTCCACCGCCCAGGCGAGCGCCTTCGGGTTGAAACGCAGATCCAGCGCATCGCCGAGCCGTGTCAGGATATCGCGGCGGTCCTCGGTGCTGGGGGCGCCGACCTCCAGGACCAACTCGAAGCGGCCAGGCTGCAGCAGCGCCGGATCCAGACTGACCCGATCGCGCGTCGTCGCGGCCACAAGCACCAACTCGCCGTGCGGCAGGGCGTCCAGTTCCTGCAGCAGTTGCACGCGCATCGACGGCTCAACCGGCCCTGTGTTGCGTCCGGGCGGTCCGGCGAAGGAGTCGATCTCATGAAACAGGATCAAGGACGGCGCCGCCTGCCGCGCCCGCCAGAACAATTGGCGCAGATTCTCCTCGCTACCACCAACGTAACGACTCTTCAGTTCCGACCCGGACGTTTCTAACAAGGCCGCGCCGACGGCATTGGCCAGTGCCCGCGCGAACAGCCGCTTGCCCGTGCCCGACGGCCCGGCGAAGATCAGGCCGCGCGGCAGCAATCGCTCCAGGCGCGCTCGCTCCTCCGCCGACTCCGCCGCGTCGATGCGAGCGAGCACCGCCAGGACGTCCTCGTGCAACCGCTGCTTGATATCGGCATAGCCGCCGACGTCTCCGAAGGTCTCTTCGGGCACTGCCAGGCTACCGGCCAGCGTCAGGCGGCGCAACTCGGCCAGGGCGCACTGCGGCTCGGCGGGCAGGTCTTCGCGGTCGAGCGTGGACAGCAGCCGCCGAAGACGCACCGCGTTGGCGCCGGACACTTGCCGGTGCAATGCCCCCACGTCCACGTCGGCGCCAAACTTCCGTCCTTCCGCCCGCGTCACCAGCTGTCCCAACCGCGCTCGCTCCACGCCAAGGACGCGGAAGCGGCACGGCGTCAGTTCCTCCACAACGCGGGGCAGTGAAATGGTGGGATCGCGAAAGCCGACCCAGAGCAGTCCGGGGTTCTCCAGGAGCAGAGCGGTCGCCTCGCGTGCCTCGCTGCTCAGCCCGGGTCCGCCGCCGACCAGCAAGTCGAGGTGCGGCAAGACAACGACGCGCTGCTCCAATGGGCCGCGCACGGCGTCGCGGAGTTGAGCCAGCAGCCGGCCGAGAAAGCCCGGCGTGAGCGGCGACGGCTTTTCCTCCGGTCCCGGCCGCCCGTCCACGTAAACGCAGCGAAGTCCGTGAGTCTTCAAACGGTCGCGCAGGTTCAGGAAGAGAAAGGGTGCAAGTTCCTTGGCGCATTCGACCAGGCACGGCAGGCCGCGCTGCAGGGCAGCGGCCAACTCCGCCAGTTCCTGGGGGTAGGCCAGGGCGACGGCCTCGGCGGCATCGAGCCGCTGCGGCAGATCCTGCAGGGCGACCTTGAGAGACATGATCGACTCCTGGGATTGGATGCACGGTCAAGCCCACAACGCCAATATCCAAACGACCAGCCGAGACGGTTCGAGGTTCAGGCAAAACGGAGACCTGAGGGCATTGTCTCCGCTCGGCGGTCACGGCCGCAACACCAATCCGCGCCACACGTCCGTACCGGCCCTTGAACGCTGTATTAAGCCAAGTAATAAAGTAACCTCTTGCTATTAGTGCAGCCGATGATACAGTAACGCCATGCAAATCGAGGCGCTCAAAGTGTTCTGTGACGTCGCCCGGCTGCGCAGCTTTTCCCAGGCTGCGCAAGCGCAACTTCCCCGCCCAATTACCCAGTCCGCGGCGAGCCAGGTCGTCTCGCAGTTGGAACACCGGCTCGGCGATGTGCAGCTGATCGACCGCTCCACCCGGCCGCTGCAGCTGACCCCGCTTGGCAGAACCTACTACGAGGGCTGTCGGCGCTTGCTGGAGCAGTACGCCGAACTGGAGGTATCCATCCGCACCGCCCACGCCCAACTCGCGGGCACCGTGCAGGTCGCGGCGATCTACTCCGTCGGCCTGGGCGACATGGGCCAGTACGTCCAGAAGTTCAAGGCGGAGCATCCGGACGCCAACGTCTACCTGGAATATCAGCATCCTGATCGCGTCTACGAGAAGGTTTGCGAGGGGGCCGCCGATCTCGGCCTGGTCTCGTTCCCGCGCCGTTCGCCGAAATTGAACGCCGTGCCGTGGCGCGAGGAGGAAATGGTGCTAGTTTGTTCGCCGGTGCATCCACTGGCGCCGTGCGCGGCGGTGCGACTGGCGCAACTTAACGGCGAAAAATACATCCACTTCGACCGCGGCCTGACGATTCGCAAGCAGGTCGATCGCTTCCTGCGGTCGCAGCGGGTCACCGTCGAGGTGATGCTGGAGTTCGACAACATCGAGAACATCAAGCAGGCGGTGGAACTGGGCGCAGGCGTGGCCCTCTTGCCTGAGCCGACGGTTCGCCGGGAGATCGAGGACGGCACCCTGATGGGCAGACCGCTGCAAGGCAATCGCCTCACCCGTCCGCTGGGAATCATCCACCGCCGCCATCACAAGCTCAGCTCGACCGCCCGCCGCTTCATGGAACTGCTCTGCGAGTGCCCCGCAGGCGAGACGCCTGCACCACGGACCGTCAATGGCACCGCCCACGCTCACGCCAACGGCGACGGCAATGGCGCCGCCTCGCGCAAAGACCGTGCCGGCGCGCGGCGGCACGCCAACGGAACACCCTCTTCGTCGAAGGACGGTGCGCAATGACCCCGCTCTCCTCCCTTCCGGGGGCCTATCCCCCGAAGCAAGGTCTGTACGATCCCTGGTACGAGCACGACGCCTGCGGTGTCGGCTTCATCGCCGACATCAAGGGTCGTAAATCTCATGATCTGGTCGCCAAGGGGATCCGCATCCTGCTGAACCTGGAGCATCGCGGCGCGTGCGGCTGCGAGAAGAACACGGGCGACGGGGCGGGTATTCTGCTGCAAACACCGCACAAGTTCCTCGCGCGCGAGGCCGATCGTCTCGGCTTCCGCCTGCCGCCGCCGGGTGAGTACGCTGCCGGGCTGATCTTTCTGCCGGCACACAAGGAGGATCGCGTTCGCTGCGAACGTCTCTTCGAGCAGATCATCCGCGAGGAGGGGCAACACGTCCTCGGCTGGCGCAACGTGCCGACCGACAACTCGCCGCTCGGTTTGACCGCGTGCGCCGTTGAGCCGGTCGTGCGGCAGATCTTCATCGGCCGCAGCGGCACGGTCGCCGACGAGGCCGCCTTCGAGCGCAAGCTCTACGTCATCCGCCGCCTCGTCGAGAAGAGGGTCTCGCGCTCGGCCATCCCGCAGCGCGGCCAGTTCTACGTGCCGTCGCTGTCGCACAAGACCATCTGCTTCAAGGGGATGCTGAACGCGAGCCAGCTCGTCACGTTCTTCCCCGACCTGAACGACGCGTCGTTCGAGGCCGCCCTCGCGATGGTCCACTCGCGCTTCTCCACGAACACGTTCCCCTCGTGGTCGCGCGCGCACCCGTACCGCTACATCTCGCACAACGGCGAGATCAACACGCTGCGCGGCAACATCAACTGGATGCACGCGCGCCAGTCGATGATGCGCTCCGAGCTGTTCGGCGAGGACCTGAAGAAGATCCTCACCGTCATCGACCTCGAGGGCTCCGACTCGGCGATGCTCGACAACGTGCTCGAGCTGCTCCACCTCGCGGGCCGTTCGCTGCCGCACGCCATGATGATGATGGTGCCGGAGCCGTACGGCGGGCACGAGTCGATGTCGCCGGAGAAGAAGGCGTTCTACGAGTACCACTCGTGCCTCATGGAGCCCTGGGACGGCCCGGCCTCGATCGCCTTCACCGACGGCGTACGGATCGGCGCCACCCTCGACCGCAACGGCCTCAGGCCCGCGCGCTACTACGTGACGAAGGACGACCTGGTGGTGATGGCGAGCGAGGTGGGCGTGCTCGACATCCCGCCCGAGCGCGTGGTGCAGAAGGGCCGCCTGCAACCGGGCCGCATGTTCCTCGTCGACACCGCCGAGAAGCGCATCGTCTCGGACGACGAGCTGAAGCACCGCATCGCCAAGGAGCAGCCGTACCAGCTCTGGCTCCAGCAGCACCTCGTGAAGCTGGAGGACCTGCCCAAACCCGAGAACGTCATCGAGCCCGATCACGAGACGGTCCTGCGCCGGCAGGAGGTCTTCGGCTACACCGCCGAGGACGTCCGCATCCTCATCAACCCCATGGCCACGGACGGCACGGAGCCCATCGGCTCCATGGGCAACGACAC
>DASPXY010001556.1:0-4214 GCA_035637055.1 Gemmataceae bacterium
CAACTGGGTGGCCAACTTCGCCGTCACGCTCACCTTCCTGCCGCTGCTGAAGGGGGCCGGTCTCGCCGGCGCTTACGGGCTGTACGCGGCGGCCGCGGCGATTTCCCTGCTCTTTGTGTGGACCTCCGTGCGCGAGACGAAGGGCAAAACACTGGAACAGATGTAGCCATGATAACGACGACAGCTTCCTTCCTGACCGACTACGACCTCTATCTCCTTGGGGAGGGGAAGCACTACCGCGTCTATGAAAAGCTTGGGGCCCATGTCACCGAGCGCAACGGCACGGCCGGAACGCACTTCGCCGTCTGGGCCCCCAACGCCAGGCAGGTTTCGGTGATTGGCGATTTCAACGGGTGGCGGCGGAACCAGCATCCTCTCCAATCCCGGGGATCCTCCGGGATCTGGGAGGGCTTAATTCCGGACGTCGGGGCCGGGGCCCTGTACAAGTACGCCATTGTCTCCCGCTACGGCAACTACCGTGTGGACAAGGCCGACCCGTGCGGCTTCGCCGCCGAGATCCGTCCGCACACCGCTTCCAGGGTGTGGGACCTTTCCAACTATACCTGGGGCGACGGCAACTGGCTGTCGGAACGGAAACGCAGTCATGCACTCGGCGCCCCGATTTCCATTTACGAAGTACACCTGGGCTCCTGGAAGCGCGTTCCGGAAGAGGGCGATCGCTGGTTGAGCTACCGGGAGCTGGCGCCACAACTGGCGGAATACGTCCGGCAGATGGGATATACCCACGTCGAGTTTCTCCCCGTGATGGAGCACCCGTTTGATGGCTCCTGGGGTTATGAGACGGTGGGTTACTTTGCCCCGACCAGCCGCTTTGGGACGCCGGCAGACTTCATGTACCTGGTTGACACCCTCCATCAGCACGGCATCGGCGTCATTCTCGATTGGGTGCCCGCTCATTTCCCCCGCGACGAACACGGTTTGGCTTACTTCGACGGCACACACCTCTACGAGGACAGCGACCCCCGCAAGGGCGAGCAACCCGACTGGGGGACGTTC
The DNA here is from genome assembly GCA_035637055.1 of Gemmataceae bacterium. Taxonomy (GTDB): domain Bacteria; phylum Planctomycetota; class Planctomycetia; order Gemmatales; family Gemmataceae; genus DASPXY01. The sequence goes on from DASPXY010001556.1 coordinate 1,018, forward strand.
GTCTTCAATTACGGTCGCCGCGAGGTGAGCAATTTCCTGATCGCGAGCGCCCTCTTCTGGCTCGACAAGTATCACATCGACGGCTTGCGGGTCGATGCCGTCGCGTCCATGCTCTACCTCGATTACGCGCGGAAACCAGGGGAATGGGTCCCCAACGAGCACGGCGGCAGGGAGAACCTGGATGCCGTTGCCTTCTTGCGGCGTTTGAACGAGCGCGTCTATGCGGAGTTTCCGGACGTCCTCACCCTGGCCGAGGAATCGACGTCCTGGCCGATGGTCTCCCGGCCGACCTACCTGGGCGGGCTGGGCTTCGGTTTCAAATGGGACATGGGCTGGATGCACGACACGCTCGACTACTTTGGGCTTGATCCCATCTACCGCAAGTACCACCACACCCAGCTGACCTTCCGAATGCTCTATGCCTTCTCCGAGAACTTTGTGCTGCCGCTGTCGCACGACGAGGTGGTCTACGGCAAGCGCTCGCTCCTGGCGAAGATGCCCGGTGACGACTGGCAGAAATTCGCCAACTTGCGCTTGCTGCTGGGTATCATGTTCGCCCAGCCCGGCAAGAAGCTGCTCTTCATGGGCGGCGACTTCGGCCAGTGGCGCGAATGGAACCACGATGCGAGTTTGGATTGGCAGCTCCTGGAGCATCCGCGACACCGCGGGCTCCAGCGCTGGGTGCGCGATCTGAACCTACTCTATCGCGGCGAGCCAGCCCTGCATCGGCTCGACTGCGACCCGGCGGGCTTTGAATGGGTCGATTGCAACAACGCGGAGGAAAGCGCGATCGGGTTCTTGCGCAAGGGGACGACGGCGGACGACCTCTTGCTGGTGGCCTGCAATTTTACCCCGGTGCCGCGGCACAACTACCGCATCGGCGTCCCGCGCGGCGGCCGCTGGACCGAGATTCTCAATTCCGACGCACCCCTTTACGGCGGCAGCAGCCAGGGCAACCTGGGAGGAGTCCTGGCCGAGCCCGTCGCCTGGCACGGCCGCTCGCACCTGCTGAGCGTGACGCTTCCTCCCCTTGGGATCGTGATCTTCAAGGCCCCAGCGACAGGAGAGACCAGGTTGCCCACCTGAGGAAGCCCTCGATTTGGCGCCTGGTGTCACTGGACCAGCGCGACCAGGAGCGGCCCGGCCAGGGTTAGCAGGGTATTGCCGACCGCGTAGGGCACGTTGTAGCCCAGGGCCGGGACCTTGCTCCCGGCCGCTTCCTCCAGCGCCGTGAGGGCCGCCGAGGACACGCCGGCCCCAGCGCAGGCCCCGAGCAGCACGCCGGGGTGCAGGGACGGGAACAGGCGTCGGCCGGCCAGCAACGTCACCGCGTGCGGCACCAGGGCCACGACCACGCCCGCCAGCAATAATCCGAGGCCGCGCTCGGCCAGCCCGGTGACAAATGCCGGCCCGGAGCTGATGCCCACAGCTGCCAGGAACAGGTGCAGTCCCAGCACCTCAAACACCCACATCGCCGGCACGGGGAAACGCCCGAACGTTGGGGAGCGCGCGCGCAACCAGCCAAAGGCCAGCCCCGCCAGGAGGATTCCGCCCGCGGCCCCCAGCCCGACCGACACCCCACCCACCGTCAGGGTCGGGATACCGACCAGAGCGCCCAGCGCGATGCCCAAGGCGACGTACACCACGTCCACGTTCACCGCCGGCCGGTCCGCGTAACCCAGGGCCAGCGCCGCCTGCTCCACGTGCCGCCTCGGGCCCACCAGGTGCAGCGTGTCGCCGCGATGCGCGTGCCGGCCCGGGACGAGCGGCATTTCCCGGCCCGAGCGCGTCAGCCGCGTGATGCTCACCCCGCGGCCGTGGGCCCGCAGCAGCTCTTCCAGCGTCCTGCCGTCCGCCGCCTTGCTGGTGACGACCACGGGCAGGGTTTCCAGCGGGAAGGCGAGTAGTTCGGGGTCGTCCACCTCCTCCCCGATGGCATTGAGCAGCGGGAACAGTTCGTCGTGATAGCCGGCTACGGCCAGCGTGTCGCCAGGGTGAATGACCGTGTCCAGTTCAGCTTCGTGCAGTTCCCCCTGGTGTCGGACGCGCTCGATCAGCAGACGCCCGGAGTGGGCGGTCTCGACCTCGCCGACCGTGGCCCAGACCCAGGGCGGGCCCTGGACCCGAAACACCCGAATGAGGAACGGGCCGCTCGCCGGGGTTTCATTCAGTTTCCCCTCGTCGCTCTCGCCGCCGTCCCGCCCCAGCGCGGCACAGGCAGCGGCCAGGTCGATGCCCAGCAAACGCGGGCCGACCCGGGAGAGGAACCAGGCGACGCCAGCGGTCCCGAACAGGTAGCTGACGGCGAAGGCGACCGACATGTTGTTGCTCAGCAGCAGCTTCGCCTCGGGGTCGCGATCAAGCCGGGCGATGGCGTCGCTGGCGCTGCCGAGTATCGCTGACTGGGTCAGCGAGCCGCCGAGCAGCCCTGCAGCCGTCCCCTTGTCGTAGCCGAGCAGCACGGCGACCGCGTAGGCGGTCAGCAACCCGGTGACGGCCAGGATCAGGGCCAGGGCGGCCAGACGCAGGCCCTCTCCCTTCAACCCGCGGAAGAACTGCGGGCCGACCCGGTAGCCGACCACGAAGATGAACAGGGCGAAGGAGACGGCCTTGAGTGCCGCGGGGATGGGGATGCGGAGCTGGCCGATCACGACGCCGGCCAGGAGCACGCCCGCGGCCGTGCCCAGCGAGAAGGTGCCGATCTTCCGCGTGCCCAGGAAGAAGCCCAGGGACAGCGCGGCGAACAGGGCGACCTCCGGATGGCCCCGCAGCAGTTCTGTGACGGCACTCATCGGCCCTCCCTCGAAGTGGCGATCGCGGCGCACAGGTCATGGCGACCTGCCGCTCATATCGTACATCCGATGTAATGCGACCGGGTAGGTGCCTGGAATGAAGGGCCACTCCACCGGCAATCCGGATAGAGAGGGCGAGGATTGGGGGCCGCCTCGTGTCAAGTTGGAGAAACGGGGTAGGCCCCAGGCCCGCAGGAGAACGCGCACTTCCGCTAAGTTTGCCGTTCTCAAGAGATTGCACCTTCTACGCCGATACCCAAGATGCGGTGGTGGGTCGGCAATGTTGCCGACAACGCCGCAACCTCAACGGGCAATCGGACTTGCCGCTCAGCGCCGACATTTCGGCGCTCTTCGGCGATCCTTGCGGCAGAAGGCTTTACGTTCGTGGCAACATTGCCGACCCAC
>DASPXY010001557.1:0-3934 GCA_035637055.1 Gemmataceae bacterium
GCGGTTCCCAGTCGGGTGGCGCCCAGGGGAACGCGCTCGCGGAGCGAGGGAGCTACTCTCCCGTGAGCCGCTCTCGGTGGGGCAGGCGGCCAACTCCCCGAGGGACGGTTGGCCAGTTGGCCGCGAACTCCTGAGACGACATAATGGCTTCCCCAGCAGTAAGTTGCGTCATCAGACCTCGCGGCCACCGTGGCCACATCGGTGGCCGCGAGGGCCCGCGTTCGCGCTGCGCGACGGCCCAGGTGGCCGCAGGGGGGCGGACAGGAGAGTCCCCGCGCTCCGCCAGGGGGCCACTCTCCCGTGAACCGCTCTCGAGCTGACGCTGACGGCGGCAGCGGCCGTCGTACCACCCCCAGGCGAAATCGCGCAGGTCCAGTCCTGAGAGACTGGACAGTGGGGATATCCTTCGCTCGGATTGTCCTGGCGGTGCGAGCATGATAGGATTCGCGAGTTGGGCTCTCACGAACCTGAAACCGGGAGGGGATTTCGATGCCCGCTGTACCCATCACAAGCCGCGACCAGTATGAACGAGCTATCGAGGTTCTGACCAGCGTGGGCGGCACCTGGCAGGGAGTTGGCCGGGAGGAAAGATACCTCCTGGTCACCGAGGCCCAATACAAGGCCTTGGTGGAAGCCAAGGTCGTCGTCCCCGAAGACACCGCTCACGCCGGCTCGGCGAACTCCTCCAGGTCGCGGCTGTAGTCGGGATGCCGCAGCCGTTCCAGTCCGCGGCCCTCGATCTGCCGCACTCGCTCCCGCGTGATGCCAAACAACGTCGAGACCTCATCCAGCGTGCCCGATCGACCGTCACGCAAACCGAACCGCAATTCGATCACCTCACGGTCTCGCTGCGGCAGGCAGCGTAGCGCCACGGCGATCCGGTCCCGCAGTACCCCTCGATCGATCGCCTGGCCGGCGTCGGGCTGCTCCGGGGCGTGCAGGAAATCCTGAAGCGCCTTATCGTCCTGATCGCCGACCGGCTCCTCCAGGCTGGCGGGCGGCCGACCGACCGCGCGCAAGCTCCGGGCATCCTCGGGTTTCAGACCCAAAGCGGCGGCAACCTCTTCCATCGACGGCTCGCGGCCATACATCATCGCCAGTTCGCCGCCGACACGTTCCAGCGCCGACAGGTTGGCAATCTGATGACAGGGCACCCGCACCATGCGCGACAGGTCGGCGATGGCCCGGGTGATACCCTGGCGAATCCACCAGGTGGCGTAGGTGCCGAACTTGAAGCCGAGGCGATGGTCGTACTTGTCCACCGCCCGCATCAGGCCGCCATTGCCTTCCTGGATCAGGTCCGCGAAGGGCAGGCCGCGGTTGCGGTACTTCTTCGCGATCGACACCACCAGTCGCAGGTTCGCCGCCGCCAACTCACCTCGCACCTTCTGATAGCAGGCCCGCCGACGCTCCAGCACGCGGAGCAAGCCGGTCAGTTCCTCGGGCATCGCCAGGAACTCGAACAGCGTCGCCTTCCACGCCTCCTTGTGCTCCGCAGGCAGGGTGCGGGCGCGGAGCGCGTCGCGCTGCAACTCTTTCGTCCACAGGTCGAGCAACTCGGTCCGCGGTGACAGTTCCTCGGCCAGCCGAACCGCCTGACGCAACCGGCCTCGCAGAGCATGGCGCAGATGGCGTCGGGCCGCCATGCTCCGGGCACGCAACAGCTCACGAAAGTCAGCCGTCGCTTCCTCGCGTAACTGCCGCAGGGTGTGCAGGTGGCGCGGGAGACGTTTGGCGATGACTTCCGCGGTCAGTTTCAACCCGGGGAAGACATCCACCAGGCGTTCGAGTTGCGCACGCCCCTCCGCAACGGCCTCGAAGGTCGTGACGACATGGGCCAGCACAGGCCAGTTCCACAGCGCCGCACGCCGATAGCGCCGACGGGCGCTGTCGAGACGCTCGGCAAGGTCGAGTTCCTCACCGCGCTTCAGTAGTGGAATCGACCCCATCTGCTGCAAGTACAGTCCGAGGACATCCTCAGCGGCAGTGCTCTCCGCATGCGCCAGGGCATCGGCGTCCGGATGGATTTGCTCGGTGTGGTCGTCTTCCCGCTCCCGGAAGGTGGTTTCCTCATCGTGCGACGCGACCTGGTCGAATCGTTCCTCGGTGGCGTTCCGGAGTGACCCGAATTCCCCCGCGGCAGGGCGGCCGCGACGGCTTTTCGTAGGGCTAATCATCTTTCGCTTCATCATTTATCCCATCCTTCTGCGGGTTGCGTTGGTGGCGTGAACTGCTCCCCCTCGTGATGGACAAAACAGCCCACAGCGGACTGGGCCGACCCATTCGCGGATCGAGGTCGGGATCGGCTCACCTTGAGATGAGAGAAGGAGGCCGAGCCGGCGGCCATCGAGCAAGCAAGGGGCAAGAAGCGCCGCCGGACGCCAAGTTGCCTTCTCAGAATTAGACGCGCCCCAGGGCAAAGCGATTCGCGAAAGTAGCGGGATTGGGAGGGATCCCTTGCCTGCGACGCAAGCGAGCGACTATCCTACCTGGAAGCGCCGGCTCTTTTCGCAGGAGAACATCATGGCCGAGCAACTGCCATCCAAAGCATCGATTCCCCCGGAAGTGCAGGCCAGCCTGGTCATGATTGGCCGGTTGCTGCGCGAGGCTCACCACCTCGGACCGGAGGCCCAGCAAACCCTCGCCGGATTGATGGACGAACTGGGTCGTGCCCTGAGTTCGTCGCAGGCATCGTCCGAGGAACTGGCCCACTTGACCGAGAGCACGGCGAAACTGGTCGAGGCGGTTCATCAGCAACACGACGAGGGCGTTCTGGCCGCCGCCCGCGACCGCCTGGAAGAGGCAGTCATTGCCGCCGAGGCGCGAGCGCCGGTCGTTGCCGGGGTCGCCCGGCGCCTCCTCGATGCACTGAGCAACCTTGGGATCTAAAGAGTCGAGAGTGATGAGTGATAAGTCGAAAGTGAAGGCGCAATCTGCTTTCTTCGCTTTCGACTCACCACGCATCACTCTCGACTCTGTACTCGTTAGTCGCCTTGCTCCTTGATCTTCTCACCGGCCTCCTTGACCTTGCTGCCGACGTCCTTGGCCACCTCTTTCACCTTGGCACTGGTTTTGTCGGTCGCCTTTTTGGCCTTCTCGGCGGCAGTATCGATCGTGTCCTTAATTTGCTCTTTCATTTCCGCCATGACTTGGTCTCCTTCGTGAAACGGGAACTTGGGTTCGAGATCAGGAACAATCTCGAATAGATGCAAGCCCCGTACCAGAAACCCCGTCAGGCGGTTCGTGCTCTCCCCGCTCACCCGCAAGTGGGTAGACCTCTCGCTCAGACACCAACCAGTTCCTCCTCCACCGCGATCGAGTCGCGGAACTTGGGGTCGGCAATCAGGCATGGATGCTTGTACTGCTCCAGAGTCCCGCCGGTTCGCGCTAACCGGGCGCGGTCCCACTGGTGCCAGGCGTTCGTCGGCAGCATCTGCAACCGTACTGGTCCCAGGCGCAGGCTCTCGCGCTTGGTGGCATATTCGACGTTCACCTCCATCAGCCGCCGATCCAGCGCATCGGCGAGGCGAATGCCCTCCTCCTTGCTCGCCAGGTCGCCGCGCTCGACGAACAGACCATAGTACGGCGTCTCGTCGTTCCAGCACGGCGCCAGGCTGTAGGCCGTCACTGTCACGTTCAGTTGTTGCAGCACGTGCGCCATCGCGCCGGCGACGTGATACTCCGACAGCTTCTCGCCGGTGATGTTGGCGAAGTGGGCGCCCTTGCTGAGAAACTCGATCAGCGGCGTCTTGTTGTGGAAGCCGGTCACGCGCACGACATCGTGAATGTTGTACCGATACAGCCCGAATGCCGTCGTCGGCAGGATGAAGTACGACTTCCCCTCTTGCAGCTCGTGCGCCGCCAGCACGGTCGGTTTCGGACTATCACCCTCCTCTTCGGGGATGAACTCGAAATAGTGCGTGGTGACGTCGAG
>DASPXY010001558.1:0-3182 GCA_035637055.1 Gemmataceae bacterium
TGACCCCCTCGGCGATGGCTTCGTCCACAGCCGGCTCAATGCGAACATTGTCGATCTGGATTATTCTGTGACCCCCTTCGAGGTGGCGCCGTTCTGGATCCTGAGCTGGAGCGTCGGGGCACGCATAGCGACCGCCTACTACGATTCGCGCGTGACGGGTCTGGCGGTGCAACAGCAGGTCAGCAACAACTACGTCAGCGGCGGGCCGCACGTCGGCATCGAAATCGCGCGGCAGCTGGACGTGATGCCGGGGCTGGCGCTATTTGGGCGTTTGGAGGGGGCGGTCCTGTTCGGCGAGATTGGGCACAATTTCGGAGAGACGCAGACGCTTCCCGATGGCGCCGTGGTGGGCGGGGCGACGCGGCTGGAGCGCGGCCAGACCGTGCCGGTGTTGAGCTTCCTGACGGGAGTGAGTTACGCGCCGCCAGTGCAAGGCCGCTGGCTGCGCTTCTCCTTTGGCTACCAGTTCGAGCAGTGGTGGAGTCTCGGCAACCTCAACTCGTCGCACGGCGACCTGACTTTCCAGGGACTTTTCTTCCGCGGCGAGTTCAACTTCTGATGCACTGCCTGCTTGGGGAGCCCGACGCGCCAGCGAGGGCTGGCCCTCAGGTGGCATTGGCTCACGGCGGTTCTTTCTCCTGGATGCCCTCCTTGACAGAAGGCGGTGACGGGCCGGCGTCGTCAAAGGGTGGCACCTCCAGCGCGTCCGGTTCGCTCGGCGCCCAACCCTCGCCCCGCGGCCGCACCATCCCGCCCAGCACCCCGACCCAGCGCACCGCGGCGAAGAACAGCAGCGCCGCCACCGACACCATCACGAAGAGCGTCAGCACCAGGTTCAAAATGCCGGTCAGGACTTGCTCGGGCTGGCTCATCATCCTGCCGAACTGCCGCACCATCAGCACGCCCGCCGACATCGTCGTCATCGTCACAAAAAGCATCGGCAGCAGCGTCACCAGCGCGTAGCGCTGCCGGCCCGTGTTGATCAGCAGCGTCGTTACCAGGCACAGCGCGATCACCGCGAGGAGCTGGTTCGCGATGCCGAACATCGGCCAGATGGTGTCGATTGACCCCGTCGCCACGAGCAGGCCCCAGCCCGCCGTCACCACCGCCGTCGCCGCCACTGCCCCGGGCAACCAGTCGGTGCGCTCGAACTTCGGATAGACCTTGCCGATCGTCTCCTGGAGCAAAAAGCGGGCGATGCGCGTGCCGGTGTCGATCGTCGTCAGGATGAACAGCGCCTCGAACATGATCGCGAAGTGATACCAGTATTTCATCACGTCGTCGAACGGCAGGCCGAGCTGGTTGAGCGGCTTCGTCAGGATCAGGGACATGCCGACCGCGAGAGTGACGGCGCCGCCGGTGCGGCCGCGCAGCGATTCGCCGCCGACCTGTTTTTCGATCTGCGCCAGGTTCAGGTGCTCCAGACGATCCAGGTGGCTCATTTCCTGGTAGAAGCGATCGAGCCGCGGTTGCCAGCGCTGCTGCACGGCGGCGTCCTGGCTGACGTTGATGTCGTAGTAGACGCGCGGGTCGAGCGCCGCCGCCGCGATCAATGCCACCACGCCGACCAGCCCCTCAATGAGCATGGCTCCGTAGCCGATCGGTCGAATGTGGCTCTCCTTATCGACCATCTTCGGCGTCGTGCCGCTCGACACCAGCGAATGAAAGCCGGAGATGGCGCCGCACATCACGCAGATGAACACGAACGGAAAGATCCCCCCCGCCGGGAAGGTCGGGCCGCCGCCCGAGAACTCCTCGTTGATCGGCGGACAGCGGAGTAGCGGGTTGGCGAGTACCACGCCAAGGACCAACAGGGCGATTGTGCCGATCTTGAGAAAGCTGGAGATGTAGTCGCGCGGGCACAGCAGCAGCCACACCGGCAGGACCGACGCGATGAAGCCATAAATGCACAGCGCCCAAATCGTCTCTTTTTTATCCAGTGAGAAGACTGATTCCAGCGGCGAGCCGGGGATGAGACTGCCGGCAACGGTCGCCGCGAGCACGCCGACGGCACCGATGAGCGACGCTTCCACAACGCGCCCTTTGCGGATGCGATACATCCACAAACTGACGAGGAAGGCAATGGGGATGGTGCAGGCGATGGTGAACGTGCCCCACGAACTGCCGGGAACCGGCTGCATGCTGCCCTGCGGCAGAACGACCCCGGCCAGCGGCGGCAGCTGAGCCCGCCTGTTGAGGTAGCCCGTCCAGGTTCTCTCCGTGACCTCGCCGTCCTCGATGAAGCCGATAAAGTCTCCTGCCGGGACGTGGACGCGGAACGCCTCGGGCCGGGTGACTGTCGCGCCTTCATCGCCGTAACGGAGATCGCATTTCTCCGGAAAGAGAAAAACGTCGTGGGCCGCGGTAGAGGCGGCCGCGTCGCGCTCCAGCTTGCCGCCGGGGGGCAACAGGATGTGCATGCCGGCGCCGAAGCGAACCTCCTCGCCGCCGAGCGCCTTCACGACAACAAACCCGAGGCCGGCCAGGGCGATGATGACGATGAAGATAATGGCGACCGAGACGATGAGAGCCGGCCACTTACCCACTTCCGTCAGCGCGATCTGCGCCAGCGACTTGCCGCCGCGCCGCACCGAGGCGGCCAGTACGAGCATGTCCTGCACGGCGCCGGCGAGGCAAACGCCAATGACCAGCCACAAGAGACCGGGCATGTAGCCATACTGAATCGCCAGCACCGGCCCGATCAGCGGCCCGGCGCCGGAGATGGCGGCGAAGTGATGGCCGAACAGCACCCACTTGTTGGTCGGGTGGTAGTTCTGGCCGTCGTTGAGCGTGTGTGCGGGCGTTGGCCGCGAGTCGTCAAGGGCGGCGACCTTCGCAGCGAGGAAGGCGCTGTAGTAGCGATAGGCGATGGCCAGCACGCAGAGGACGAAGAGCATGATCGGCATGGCGTGCATCACGACATGGCCATCGATCTCTTCGTAGAAGATGTTCGCCCACAGCGGCCCGCCCATGCCTCCGCCCTCCAACGAGAAAAAAGGCCCACGGCCAACCAGCCGCGGGCCTTATCCTGCACCAGACCGCCGCTGCCCCCACCGCTGCCGGCGCGGAGACCCTCAACTGCGCAGGAAGGTGATCACGCCGGCAATCAGGAGGAGGCCCCCGATCGCCACCCCCGCGATGGTCCCAGCCGTGTAGGCAGCGCTTCCCCCACTCGGCCCCCG
>DASPXY010001559.1:0-3059 GCA_035637055.1 Gemmataceae bacterium
CCAGGTTCTTCGGGTCATCCTTGATCTGGAAGTTGACCGGCAGCACTTCGTGGTAATAACGCAGCGTGCCATCCGCCTTACCGCCTCTCAATTCACCGAGACTCACAACGCGCGTGACGAGATCGGGGTCGTCGGCTCCGGTTTCGGGGTTGTCGGCGTTGACGAGGAGATGACCCGGCCCAACGGGGACCACTAGGCGGAAGGTGCCGTCGGCAGCGCTCCGCGCCGGCCAGTAGGAGCCGACGAGCAGCCCGCGCCGCAGCTGAGGATTGCCCTCCACGCGCGGCAGGTAGAAAACGCGCACGCGCGCCAGCGCCTTGCCGGCCGGCGCCTCGACGACCTGGCCCTTGACCGTCACGCCGCGCGGCAAGTTGAAGTCCAGAGTCTGCCGCGCCGCGCCCTTGGTCCAGGTCAATTGCTGTTCGACCCCGACGTATGGCTCGCCGGTCGGCGGCCAGGCGCGAATCGTGAAGGTATCGCCGGGGTAGGGATTGACGCTGTAGCGCCCCTGGGCGTCGGTGCGGGCAAAGGCGTCCCTGCCATTGGCGCCGCGGAACGCACTGACGACCAGTTCGACGCCGGCCATCGGCTTGCCGGTATCCTCGCAGATGATGCGTCCCTCGATGCGCCGCGACGGCGCCAGCGACAGGCTGATCTCCTTGGGCTGCGGCTTCGTCGCCGTCTCGATCTGCAGTTCCTGGAGCGCGAAGCGGTCATCGTCGATGAGCAGATGAACCTCGTGATTGGCGGCGAAGCCGCGAATCTCGAAGCGACCCTCGGCGTCGGTGGTCAATGGCTGTGGCCACAGCGCCAGACCGGCGGGCAGCTCGGTCAGCCGGAACTCGACCCCGCCCGGGCTGCGTGTGGGCGTCACCCCGCCCCCCAGCGCGCGGACATACATACTCGCATACATCCGCTCCCGATTGGCCGCATCCTTGCTCGCGGGGTTGAACTTCCGCGCGGCGTAAACGATGCGGCCCTTGACACCCTTGGCTGGAACCCCCTGCAAGTCGAACATCCGCCCGCGCAGGCTTTGCTCAGGCTCCAGTTTCAACTCGAGCGCGTCTTTGCCAGGAGAGCGACGGAGGTCGCGCCAGACAATCCCGGCGTCCTTGCCGCCGGCGAAGAGGTGCAAGTCATAGAGTTGCTGCGGCGCAGCGCCCTTGCGGACCAGACGAAAGCGGCCCTGCTCATCGGTCTTGCCGCGAGCCAGCACTTCCGTGTCCGGCTTCTGTGTGTCGGTGCGACGCCATCGGCCCACCAACGCCACCTCAGCGCCAGGGAGCGGCTTGCCGTCGGTCCCAAGGACACGACCCGCCGCGATAAGCTCTTTATCCCCTCCGGATTCCATCTTTTTCTGAAGAACGGCGGGCAACGGCACCTGCCTGGCGGCAACGGTCGGGTCGGCTTGAGCCGAGGCGCCGGTGGACTGGGCCAGCGCCCCTGCGCCCACGGTAATGAGCCCGGCGAGTAGCAGCACGGCCGCGACGAGCTTGAGGCGAGCCGTGAGCATCGCGGACAGCACTCCCTGCGCCAGCGTCACCGCCGAGGCCGAGGCCACACCTGCGGCTTGAATGGCTGCTCGGGCTGTCATGTCGATCAGTCGCGCCGGCAGCGAAACCGTGGCGCCGTGCGTCAACCCCGCCGCGAGCAGCGCCGCGGACAGGGCCAGGCCGCGATTGGCCAGGCGCGTCCGCAGCCGGTTGCGACCCTGCTCCAGCCGCCGCTTGAGAGTACGCAGCGGCCAGCCGATGCTGCGCGCCGCCTCGTCGCAGGTGGCGCCTTGCAGGTAGCACTGCACCAGCGGCGCCCGATAGCGTTCCGGTAGACGCTGCAATTCTTCGTCGAGGACCGACAGCAACTCGCGTCCGGTCAACTCGGCGAACGGATCGGCCTGGGAGCGCTGCACCGCTTGCTGTTCATGTTGCCGTCGCACGGCGGCCTGACGCCGCGCGCGCAGGGCGGTGTGATACGCCACCCGTGCGAGCCAGCCGCTGAGCGACTCGCGCTTGCGAATGGTGGTTGCCTTGCGGGCGAGGACGAGAAACGCGGCCTGAAAGGCGTCCTCGGCGTCGGCGGCGTTGCCCAGCACGCGCCGGCAGACGCCGAGCACGAGCGGCCCGTGCCGCCGCACGAGCGCAGCGAAGGCCGCTTCCTGATGAGCGGCGATAAACCGTTCGAGGAGTTCGTGATCGGGGAGACGATCCGTCTGTTCTGCGGCGACCAGTTCGCGGATGTGCCGGAGAACGCCCGCCTGTGCGGTTGCCATGAGGGTAGTCCTCGCCAGGTCTGAGGTGATTTGTTTATGGTAACAGAGTCACCTGCGAGAAGGCCAGGGCCAACTTTCCGGCGTGCCCGCCTATCTCACGATGCCACCACCGGGACGGTTTCGACACACCGCCGACCTGGAGAGTTGATGGATTGTAGCCCTGCTGTCGCATGATGCCGCCACCGGGACGGTTTCGGCACTGGGCTTGTGGGGACTGCTACGCTGTGAGAGAATGAAGGAAGAGGGACGAAAAGCGATTCAGATTCATTGCATTGCATTTCACGTCCACACCCTTTTCCGTCTCTGCTGCCGTTCGCGGTGCGCACTCGCCGCAGCGCATGCTTGCCCGAACTCTCGCGATGCCCAGCCCGCGACCGTCACGGCGCTGGCGCCCTCGGCTGGTGACGCCTGTTTGTGCCGAACTCGGACCGTCTCCCCTCAGCGTGCCCAGAGTTTGCGGTCGAGACCGCGATAGCCGATGGCCTCGATGACGTGGCCTTGCTTGATGTCAGCCCTGCCGCGAGAAAAAGCAGACATTCACCATTATTCCGCTCCGAAAGAGAGTAATAATAGTGATTGTCCCCTTTCCACCGCCAGGAGTTCACCACGCCGCACGGGTTCATGGGCAGGCGTTGCGAGCGGTGTCTGTCCGCCCTGCCGAATGGCCGCACCTGGGGCTTGTGTCCTGTCTGTGGCAGTTCCGAACTGAGTTACGAGAAGACCGCCAGCAACGAACGCGACGGCTGGGACGCCGACTGGCAGTACACGCCGCAGCGGGTCAACGGGAAGG
>DASPXY010001560.1:0-5284 GCA_035637055.1 Gemmataceae bacterium
CTGGAGCGGCAAACGGTGTGGCTGGCGCTGGGGCAGTTCTTGCCGTCGATCATCGCCGGCGGGCTGGTGATGTTCGTGATCGTCGCCCACGCCCGCGAAAACCTGTGGATGCTGCCGGGGCTGTGGGCCATCCTGTTTAGCCTGGGCATCTTCGCCTCTTTTCGTCTTCTGCCCAAGGCGACATTCTGGGTCGGTGTCTTCTACATCGCGGCTGGCACCGTTTGCCTGACCCTTCGTGAGGCCGCCCTGTCGCCGTGGGCGATGGGCATTACGTTCGGCGCCGGCCAGCTGTTGGCGGCGGCCGTTCTCTACTGGACACTGGAACGCACTGATGGGGAACCCCAAGAACAAGTTGACTGACACTGTTGGTGTTTCGGCCCCCTCCCCCGCCGTCCTGCATGGCTCGGGGGCCTCTGGCCGCTACTCCTACGACGGCCTCGACCGCGTCATCCACGAGAAAGCCCGCCTGGGCATCGTGACGTCGCTGGCGACGCACCCCAACGGCCTCCTCTTCGGCGACTTGAAAGAGCTTTGCTCTCTCACAGATGGCAATCTTAGCCGCCACTTGCAAGTATTGCACGAGGCGGGCCTGGTCGAAGTGTGGAAAGGCTGGCAGGGCAATCGGCCGCAGACGCTGTGTCGTCTGACAACCGATGGCCGCAAGCGCTTTCTGGAGTACATCACGGTCCTGGAGAACGTGGTCACCGACGCCCTGTCCACCAAGCCGGAAGTGGCGCCACCGGCGCTTTCTGAAGGCTGGTCGCCGGCGTAAACGGCCCGTCGCGCCCTTTTTTTTCTCCTGAAACTTTGCGGTGCAAAGTTAACGGGGGACAACGGTAACGCTCGGTCGTGAGTCGCGGACGGGTAGCGGTCGGTTGCGCCGCCCGCAGCAGCACGGTTAGCAACTCCGCGTGGTCAACGCTGCAGAAAGGAATCCCGATGAAGGTCATTCGAGCCGAGGTGCTGGGCATGTGTTTCGGCGTCCGCGACGCCCTCAAGGTGCTCGAAGACGTCGAGCGGCCGGAGCAGGTGACCATCCACGGCGAACTCGTCCACAACGAGGCCGTGCTGATCCAACTCGGGGCGCGCGGCTTTCGCATGGCGAGCGAAAACGCCCGCCACGAACTCCCTCCCACCGATACGGTGCTGATCACGGCGCACGGCGTCAGCGACGTCGAGCGGCGACGGCTGGAGGCCGCGGGCAAGCGGCTCGTCGATACGACCTGCCCTCTCGTGACGCGGGCACATACCGCCGCTCAGAAATTGCAGGCCGAGGGCTATCACGTCCTCGTCATCGGGCGTCGCGGTCATGTCGAGGTGCAGGGCATCGTCGAGGATCTCCACAGTTTCGACGTGATCCAGGCTCCCGAAGAGGTGCGGCGTTACCCGTCGCGGCGGCTGGGCATCATGTGCCAGACGACCTCGCCGGCACGGCACGTCGAGTGTATCCGCGCCGCCATCGCGGAGCACAATCCCGACGCGGACATCCGCTTCCTCGATACGGTCTGCCATCCGACCAAGGACCATCAGCGCGCCCTGGAGCGGTTACTGGAGCAGGTCGAGGCGGTGGTGGTCGTCGGCGGCCGCAACTCGAACAACACGCGCGAGCTGGTCGCCCGCTGCCGCGAGAAAAACGTCCCGGCATTTCACGTTCAGAGCGCGGCGGACCTCGATCCGGCGTGGTTCGATGGCGTCGTGACCGTTGGCCTGACAGCCGGCACGTCAACGCTCGATGAAACCATCGAGAATGTGTATCAAGCCTTGTTACGAATGCCATCCGTCGTCGGTTATCACTCCTGAGAAAACGACTGTCCTGGCGAGCGGCGGGGCGTAAGCCCGCCGGTGGAACGCTCTCACCCGCGGGGCTTACGCCCCGCCGCTCGCCCATCTTACCCTTCCTCATTCCCATAAAAGGAGTCTGCAATGTCTCGCGTGCAAGCGCTGCCAGGGACGGTGCGCGCCGCGCCCTGGTCGGCAACGCAATGGTGCGCGTATTACCGAGCGAACGCCCAGCGTCTCCTGCCGATTCCGTGGCACTGGGGCGCACAACTCACCGAGGTTGAACGCGATGCGGTCGCCGCCTCGATCCAGGATTTTCAGCTCGGCGAAAGTTCAGAAGGACGGAACTTGTTGGACCGCGCCGCGGCCTACGCCGAGCAGAACGGCGATCCGGATTATCTTGAAGCGATGCGCCTCTTCGTCGGCGAGGAGCAGCGGCACGCTGCCGTCCTTGGCCGCTACCTGGACCTGGCGGGGATCCCGCGTTTGCAGCATTCGCGGCTGGATGGGGCTTTCCGGCGGCTGCGCCGCCTCGCCGGTCTGGAGACAGCCATCGGCGTGTTGCTGACCGCGGAAACGGTCGGCAAGGTT
Source organism: Gemmataceae bacterium (assembly GCA_035637055.1). Lineage (GTDB taxonomy): Bacteria > Planctomycetota > Planctomycetia > Gemmatales > Gemmataceae > DASPXY01. Next base: position 2,371 of record DASPXY010001560.1, read on the forward strand.
TACTACATTGCCCTGCGGCGGGCTACCCGATGCCCACTCCTGCGCCGCATCTGCGATCAGCTGCTGCGCGACGAGGTCCAGCACATGCGCTTTCACGCCGAACGATTGGCGCTTCTGCGCCGCGAGCGCTTGCGCTGGCGCGTGCGACTGGCGCACGGCTGGCATCGAATGCTGTTCAGCGGCACCTGCCTGCTGGTGTGGGGCAAGCATCGCTGCGCCCTCCGCGCTGGCGGTTTCGACCTGCGCAGTTTCTGGCGGGCGTGCTGGCAGCAAATGCATCGGGTTCTCGGCATGATGGCCCCGCACGGTGCGGGCCTGGCCACTCGGGTCCAACCGCGCGAGGTGTCCGTTGCCTGAACGCCAATCCGCAAGCCTGTGGCGAACCCTCGCGGCGCTAACGCTCTTCGGCATCGCGTTCGGCTACGTCGAGGCCGCCGTCGTCGTCTACATGCGCGCGGCTTACGAGCCGAGGCATCAGCGCCTCTATCCGAGCCGCGCACCAGGCGATCTCCTGCCGTTCATTCCGCTGGAGCGCCTCACCGTCGAGGGCGCGGAGGTCGTCAACTGGCCAAAGACGGAGTTGCTCCGCGAAGTCGCCACGCTCGTCATGCTCGCCGGCGCGGCGCTGGCGGTGGCGCGCAACGGGCGGCAGTGGTTCGCCGCGTTCGTGCTGGTCTTCGGCCTGTGGGACGTGTTCTATTACGTCTTCCTCAAGGTGCTGCTCGACTGGCCCGCCTCGCTGCTGACGTGGGATCTCCTGTTCCTGCTGCCGGTGGTGTGGGTCGCCCCGGTGCTGGCGCCGCTGCTGGTTGCCGTGTCGATGGTCGCGACCGGCGCCCTGTCCTTGTGGCGCGAGGCGGTCGGGCGACCGCTGCGGCTGGGCTGGGGACATTGCCTCACCCTGACGGCGAGCGGTTGCGTCCTCATCACGGCGTTCTGCTGGGACTATCCCCACATCGTCGCTGGCGGCTTGCCGAATCCCTTCAACTGGCCGCTGTTCGCCGTCGGCCACCTGCTCGGCCTGGCCGCGTTCGCCCACGCCTGGCTGGACCGAGGCGGGCGGATCCCTATCTCTGAACGCGAGGCGCCCTCGTCGCCGGCGCCCGTGCAAGGAGATCATCATGCCGACACTCATCGCCATGCCGACGCGCATCGAGGCCGCGGGCAACAAGCCGAAACTGATCGACGAGTATGTGGGACGAGTGAACTCGCGTAACGAGCAAATCAGCATCGCGCACATGCGCAGCCCCGGCGGCTGGGTTGAGCCGGGGCAGGAGCCGGAGTTCGACGAGTTCACCATCGTGCTGCGCGGCCTGCTGCGCGTGGCGTATCGCGGCGGCGCTCTCGACGTCCGTGCCGGGCAGGCAGTCGTCGCTCACCGCGGCGAATGGGTGCAGTACAGCACCCCCGACCCGGACGGCGCCGAGTACATCGCTGTTTGCCTGCCCGCGTTCTCGCCGCAGCTGGTCCATCGCGACGAGAAAGATACTTAAGAGATATTCGATACAGCACACCAACCCGAAGCGTAAGCGAGGGGGCAGCATGGTCCCTCGCTTACGCTTCGGGTTGGTGGGCGCCTGCAAGACGGAAAAACCAGCAGGGCCGGCAAAGTGCGTCCCTCCGGCAAAGTTGCGAGATTTCCTGGATTCAGCTTGACAGGAAGCGCAAAAACTGCGACGGATGGATAGAGAGCAATCCTGCTCGCAAACCAGCGATTCGCTTGGTTTCAGGACTGCAGGGCGTCTCCGGAATGGCCGCCCCAACGGGTTCCGGATGCGCGATATGGGAGGGTGACTCGTCCATGCTTCACGTCACGTGTGATCTGTGCGGCAAGGAGATTCGCGCCGGGGAGGACCATCGCTATGTAGTCAAGATTGAAGCCTACGCCGCCCATGACCCGGCGGAACTGACCGAGGCGGACCTCGATGAGGATCACATGGAGGCGCTCAGCCAGGCTCTCCAGGAGCTGGAAGAGAACGAGACGAGCCCCGACATCGTCGAACCGTGCAAGCACTTCCGCTACGATCTCTGCTCCGAATGCCACAAGAAGTTCGTCCAGAATCCGCTCGCCAAGGACGGCGCCCAGAAGTTCGATTTCAGCGAGAATTGATCTGTGCTTTGGAGTGCGGTGAGCCAGCGCCGCACTCCAAAGCCCACGTTCCTCCCTACAATACTTGGCGAGACGCCCACCTATGGAAACGGTGGGCTGGATCTGTGCCAATCGCCTGGGAGCAACGCGATGAATGCCAGGGACGTTATCCAGACCTCGCTGAACGCCACCAAGAACATGGTGGACATGTATCTGGCGGATCTGTCCGATGCCGATTTGCTCGTGCGGCCGGTACCTGTGGCCAATCACATCGCCTGGCAGTTGGGGCACCTGATCAGTTCCGAGCCGCAGCTCGTCAAAATGGGCCTGCCGGACGCCGCCTATCCCACGTTGCCGTCCGGGTTCGCCGAGACCCATGCACAGACTGCCGCCACGACGGATTCGTCACCAGGTTTCAAGACCAAGGCCGAGTATCTCGACCTGTTCGGCAAGGTGCGCTCTGCCACCATCGCGGCGCTGGCCAAACTGTCCGACGCGGACCTCGACCGGCCGACGGAAGGTAGAATGGCGAAGTTCGCGCCGACGCTCGGGGCCCTGTTTGTCCTGACTTCAAATCACACTCTTATGCATGCCGGACAGTTTACGGTCGTGCGCCGCAAACTGGGCAAGCCGATCCTGTTCTGAGCGGCGGAGACAACCCCTCCCCGCAACGGAGAGGGGGAGAAGAAAAGATGTCTGGCTTGCTCCCCCTCTCCGTTGCGGGGAGGGGGTTGGGGGGAGGGGTTGTCTCCGCCGCTCAGAACAGGATCGGCTTGCCCAGTTTGCGGCGCACGACCGTAAACTGTCCGGCATGCATAAGAGTGT
>DASPXY010001561.1:0-2159 GCA_035637055.1 Gemmataceae bacterium
CTCCACAGGGACGGCACAGTGCATTGGACCAGCTTCCGCGGCAAGGCGCTCGGCGACGAGGCGGGACAGCCGACGCGCCTCGTCGGCGTCTTCATGGATATCACGGAGCGTAAAGAGCGGGAGGAAGCACTGCGGCAGAGCGAGCAGCGGCTGCGGCTCATGCTGGATCGGATGCCTGCCGTGTTGTGGACGACCGATCGGGAGTTGCGCGTGAGCTTCTGCGCAGGCGCGGGCATGGCTGTCCTGAACGTGACCCCGGAGCAGTGGATCGGCAGGACGCTCTACGAGTATCTCGGCACCGAGGACCGGACGTTCTACCCGATCGCAGCGCATGACCGGGCGCTGGCTGGCGAGAGTATAAGCTATGAAATGGAGTGTCAAAGTCATATTTTTCGCACTCACCTCCAACCCTTGCGCGACGCCGCCGGACAGATCGCCGGTTGCATCGGGGTGACGCTCGACGTGACCGCGCACCGGCGTGCGGAGGCAGGGCGGGGCGAGCTGGACGCGCGCATCGCGCAGGCGCAGAAGCTGGAAACTCTGGGCACGTTAGCGGGCGGCCTCGCTCACGATTTCAACAACTTGCTGACCGGCGTCCTGGGCAATGTCAGCCTGGCGCTGATGGACCTGCCGCCCGAGTCCAGCGCGCGGTCGCCACTGCAGCAGGTCGAGGAGGCCGCGCTGCGGGCGGCGGATCTAACGCGGCAGTTGTTGGCCTATTCGGGCCGGGGCAAGTTCGTCGTTGCGCCGGTGGACCTATCGCGGCTTATCGAGGACATGGCCGCCCTGCTCAAGAGTGTGGCGTCGCGCAAGGCGCAGCTGCGGTTCGAGCTGACGCCGAACCTGCCGGCGGTCCAGGCGGATGCCGAGCAGCTGCGGCAGGTGATTCTGAATCTGTTCACCAACGCTTCGGAGGCGCTGGGCGACAAGCACGGCTCGCTCGGGGTACGCACCGGGGTCATGCATGCCGACCGCGCCTACCTGGCGACGATGCACGTCAACGAGGATCTGCCGCCGGGTTACTACGCCTTTGTCGAGATATCGGATACGGGTTGTGGCATGGATGAGGCGACGCTGAAGCGTCTTTTCGATCCGTTTTTCAGCACCAAGTTCACCGGCCGCGGGCTAGGTCTGGCGGCCGTCCTCGGGATCGTGCGCGGCCACCGCGGAGCCATCAAGGTGGCCAGTGAGCCGGGCCGCGGCAGTGCGTTCAAGGTATTGCTGCCATGCGTGGATCTGGCCCACGGCGAGGCGAGCACGTCATCCCCGTCCCCGCGCTGGCGCAGCAGCGGCACGATTCTCTTGATGGACGACGAGGAGGCCGTGCGCCAGGTCGTCCAGCGGGCGCTGGAATCGGCGGGCTTCCGCGTGCTGGCGGCGAGCGATGGCCCCGAGGGGATCGACCTGTTTCGCCGCCACAGCCACGAGGTCGTCGCCGTGGTGCTGGACCTGACAATGCCGCGGGCCAGCGGCGAGGAGGTGTTCCGCGCGTTGCGCCTGCTGCGGCCGGATGTGCGTGTCGTGCTGCTGAGCGGCTTCAACGAGCCGGAGGTTGCGAACCTGTTCGCCGAGAAGGGATTGGCGGGGTTCGTGCAGAAGCCGTTCCGCGTTGACGATTTGCTGGCCGTGCTGCGGCGAACCCTTGACCCGCTTGCGGGTTAGCAGGCGCCAGACTGTTGTGGCACGGTCTCCTGACCGTGCCACGGGGACTGACCGGAGGTCTCCCGCTGCTCCCGGAGACCTGCGGTCACAAGCCGTGGCACGGTCAGGAGACCGTGCCACAACGGGAGCAAGCGGGACGGGCTACTGGAGCGCTGGTGGTCGCCGCCGGTGCCACTCGGTCGCCTGCTGGTAGGCATGGGCGATCGTTAGCAGCCGCGCCTCGCTCCAGGCGCGGCCGGTGAACTGAATGCCGGTGGGCAGGTTATTCGGAGCGAAGCCGCTCGGCACCGAGATGGCCGGTTGCCCGGCGAGGTTCCCCGCCGGGATGACCGCCGGGCCGCCACTGTAACCGGGATACGCTTTCTCGAAATCCGGCCCGATCGGGTAGGCGACCGTATTGCGCGACGGCGACACCAGGGCATCGTACTTCGCGTACAGGGTGTCCAGGGCGCGCTTGATCGTGGCGCGGGCACGCATCGCATCGAGATAATCGACCG
>DASPXY010001562.1:0-6048 GCA_035637055.1 Gemmataceae bacterium
TTGCCCCACACCTTCGAGGTGGCTCTGTCCCACCCGCTGCAACGCATCGCCACGTTGGGGAGCACGTACACGCTCCAGACACTCGGTTTCGCCGCGGTGTCGGAGGGCAACGTGATCATCCTGGACGACGCCCGGATCGGGGTGGTCCAGGCCTGCAACGGCCTGGGCATGCTGGTGACCTTCTTCGCCCTGACCGCGGCCGTTGTCCTGGTCATCAAGCGGCCCATTCTCGACAAGGTGTTGATCGTCCTCAGCACCATCCCGATCGCGCTGCTGGCCAACCTGATCCGGATTACCGTGACGGGGATTCTGCATGCGAAGGTCGGCGGTGAGGTGGCCAATGTCGTGTTCCATGACCTCGCCGGCTGGTTCATGATGCCGCTGGCGCTGGGGATGCTCTGGGTGGAGTTGCGGCTGTTGTCGCGGCTCTTGCTGGAACCCGAGCCGGAAGGCCTCCCCGCGATGAGCTTCGTCGCATCCGCCCGCGCTCCGCTAGGGCTGAAGCCCATCCCCGTGACGAGTTGCAAACCGTCCTGAGCGAACAGCACTCTCGTCCGTGGTTGGGGTGGAATGAGTCGTTCCTGGTTTGTCACTTTGGAGACCCGCCGATGCGATCCTCCGGACCTGATGGGGCCTCTGCCTCGAACAGCAAGCCGACCGATCCCGGGATGGGCCCAGGTGCGGCGCAGGGCGCTCTCGTGCCGCGCGAAGTCTCCCCTGCTCCGGCCGGAGGGCACCGGGCGCCTCCGGCCGCCCTGTCCTCGGCACCGAACCTTTTGGGACTGTTGCAGGCGTTACGACGGCGGTGGGTACTGGCCGTCGGCCTCGGCATTCTCGTGGCCACAGCCGCGTCCAGCGCGATGTGGGTTCTGCGGCCGGTCACCTTTACCGCGCGCACCATGCTGCACGTTGCCCCCACGCCTTATTACGTCTTGTGGCGAAATGCCGAGGGTGGGACCGATTTTGGGAGTTACCAGCGCGCTCAAGTGGCTCTGGTGAAAAGCCGTCTCGTCCTCAACAGCGCTCTGCGCGATCCCAAGGTCGCCGCCTTGCTGTGCGTGCGGGAGCAGGTCGAGCCGGTCGAGTGGCTGGAGAAAATGGTCCAGGCGGACTTTTCCATCGCGCCGGAAAACCTCCGCATCACCATCACCGGCGAGGAGGCCAGCGAACTGAAAATCCTGGTTGCCGCGGTGCGCGACGCCTACAAGACTGAAATTGCGGAGAAGGAAACGAAATATCGCCTGGATCGCCTGGGGAAGTTGAAGGAACTGTATACGGGGTATGACCGCAGTCTCCAGGAGAAGCGCGACACCCTGAAGAAGATGGCGGATCCAATTGGCTCGAAGGATCCCAAGTTGATTGCGCCCCTGCAACGACTTGCCCTGGGGCACGTCAACGACCTCCAAAGCGAGTTGCTGCGGACAGAATCTGAGATACGGTCCCTCCAGTCGCAGGTGGCCGTCTATGAGGCCCGGGAGAAGGGCACGAAACCCGTGCTTGTCCCCGACAGTTTCGTGGAGGCACAGCTCGACAAGGATCTCCGCATCGACCGGCTCCGTAAGGAAATTGCCAGGCACGAGCAGGAAATCGCCGGCTTCCAGGAACGCTCCCCCGACCCCACCAGCGAGCCCGGCTACCAGCGTGCCAAGCAGGCTCTCGCTGCCGCCAAGAAGACCCTGGCTGAGCGGCGGCAGGAGCTCCGCCCGGAGGTGACGGCCCAGATGGCGGAGAGGGGCCAGATCGAGATGAAGTCGACTCATCTGCAGCGCCAGGATCGGCTCGTCTTCCTGCAGGATCTGGAGAAGAGGTTGCGTGAGGAAGTTGAGAAAGCGAACCAGAACGTCGCCCGGCTGCGGACCGGAACGATCAACCTTGAGTGGCTGCAAGACGAGATCACGCAGGTCGATACGATCACCAAGGAGGTCGCGCGCCAAAAACAGATCCTCGAAGTGGAAATGGAAGCCCCATCCCGTGTGACCCAGCTTGAGGAGGCAATCGTCCTGCCCGCGCAGACAACGGCCGGCAGGATCCGCATGGCGGCCCTGGCCGGGCTCGCCGGCTTTGGCGTGATGCTCTTTGGCGTTGCCTTTCTGGAGTTCCGGATGCGCCGGGTCGGCAGTGTCGAGGAAGTCACGCAGGGACTCAAAATGAAGCTGGTGGGGGCCTTGCCCCTGGTGCCCAGGCGCGCCCTCAGCGGTGCCGCCGGGACTCAGGCGGTCTACTGGCAGAACCGGTTGACCGAATCGGTCGATGCCATCCGCACCACACTGCTCAACACGGCGCGTTTCGAGCACTTACGCGTCGTCATGGTCACCAGCGCCGTCGGTGGCGAAGGAAAGACCATGCTTTCCTGCCACCTGGCGGCGAGCCTCGCCCGGGCCGGGTGCCGGACGCTGCTCATTGACGCCGACCTGCGGCGTCCTGCGGTTCACCAGATGTTCGGTCTGTCGCCGGAGCGCGGCCTGGGAGAGGTGCTGCGCGGGATGGTTACCGCCGGCGAGGCCATCCAGCACGGGCTGGTCGATGACCTGGCGGTCATGCCGGCCGGGCAGAGCGGGAGCGACGCCGTCCACGCCCTCGCCCGCAAGGGTATTGGGGGAGTCCTGGACCAGCTCCGCGAACAATACGATTTTATCGTCGTCGATTCCGCACCCGTGTTGCCCGTAGCCGATTCACAGCTGATCGGCCAGCACGCCGACGGTGTGGTCTTTTCCGTGGTGCGTGGAGTGAGCCGCCTGCCCGAGGTCTATGCCGCCCAGGAGCGCCTGGCACTGCTCCGCATCCGCATCCTTGGAGCGGTGGTAAGTGGGACTTCAGGGAGCGCTTATGGCTCCGGCTATGACTATGCCACGCCAGTGACCCCGCGCCAGGAGCCTGAAATCGCAACGGAACGGCCGAGTGTTTGATGGCGCCCCGCGCCGGTTCTCTCCCTCTCCTCTTGTTGGAGAGGGAAGGAAGAAAGAAACCCATGCGTACCATGTTGCTTTCGCTTGTCGCCGCCGCCCTGCTTCTGGACGGCTACGTTCACGGCCTCTGGACCGATCGCTGGAAGAACTCGCCGGAGTTGGACCAGGCGGCCGCGAAGCTCGACCGCGTGCCGCTGACCCTCGGCGAGTGGCGCGGGCAGGCGCGGGAGTTGGAGGCGCGCACCGTGACCCTGGCTGGGTTCACCGCCTATCTGAACCGGAGCTATCAACGCTCCGACGGCAGCGTGGTGACTGTTCTCCTGGCCTGTGGCCGTTCCGGTCCCCTCTCGGTCCACACCCCTGAGGTTTGCTATGCCGGGGCGGGTTATTCGTTAGCCGGGCCAGCCGTCAACCACGTGGTGCCGGGCGGAGAGCTTTCCCCACCGCCGGAGTTCTGGAAGGGCAAGTTCAGCAAACAGGACGCCGTGGTGCCGATGCACCAGCGGGTCTTCTGGTCCTGGTACGCCCGCGGAGCCTGGAAGGCCCCGAGTAGCCCGCGCTGGTCCTTCGCGGGCCTGCCCGTGTTGCACAAACTGTACGTGACCTGCCAGTTGACGGGGACAGACGAGCGGCAGGAGGACGCCGTCTGTGCGGAATTCATGGGCCAGTTCTTGCCCGCAGTCGAAAAGGCTCTGTTCGCGAAAGAGTGAGCTGTCCCCGCTCTCACCGAGGATCGACGCTGTTGATCCTCGATTCTCGATCCTCGATTCTCGATCCTCGATTGTCTTGTTGCTGCTCAGCGGTGCCCCCCCTTTGCCGCAATAGGTTGCTCGAATGATGCTCAATGGCGACGCACCACTCATGGTCCGGCAGACGCGCTGGGACCAGGCCCACACCGGTCCGGGCAGATTGGTCCAGCGCGAGGGCCCCACCTGGTATGGAATCACCAAGGTGACCGGAGATTTCCTGATCGCTCTTGTCCTGTTGGTGTTGACCGCCCCGGTGTTGCTGCTGGCTGCTCTGGCCATCAAGCTGACCTCGCGCGGTCCGATTTTCTACAGCCAGACGCGCGTTGGCCGGGGCGGCCGGCCCTACACGATTTACAAACTCCGCACGATGTATCACAACTGCGAGCTGCACTCCGGGGCGTGCTGGGCCACTGCCCGCGATCCGCGCATCACGCCGCTCGGCCGTTTCCTCCGCCGCACTCATCTTGACGAATTGCCGCAGTTGTGGAACGTCCTGTGCGGGGACATGGCCCTGGTCGGGCCGCGGCCGGAGCGACCGGAGTTCGTGCCGAAACTCGCGGCAGCCGTTCCCGGCTACCAGGAACGGTTGCTGGTGCGCCCCGGCATTACTGGGCTGGCCCAGGTGCAGTTGCCCGCGGATACCGACATCGCGAGCGTCCGCCGCAAGCTCGCCTACGACCTGTTTTACATCGAGCGCGTCAGTTTCTGGCTGGACCTGCGCCTGCTGCTCAGCACCGCTTGCCATGTGGTCGGCATTTCCTTCGCGTGGTCGAACAAGGTGTTCCTGGTGCCGACCGGGGACACCGTGGAACAGGCGTACGAAACGGCTGTGGCGAACGCTGTCGCCATCCCAAAACTCCAGCCAGCGTAACCACGGACTTCGGAAGGCTCGTCGGCGGCAGAATTGCGGCGCACTCGTGGAAGGCGGACACCAGCAGGAGCAGGTGTCCGCCTTCTTCGCTTTCCGTTGACAGCGCGTCGTCTGCCGCACCTGTGCCATCCCACCGTTCGCCTGGAGTGGAGGGACGGAGGGACAAGTGATGCAAGATTTTCTGTTCAGCTGCGTCCTCGACGGACTATAATGGCCGCGAGGTGAGCCGCGATGGTCCCTCGTTTTGGGGACGCACAACGCCGGCCAAAACGCCTTTTTTCTGCCGGTTGCGGCCTCCCACGACTCACCACAAGGAACCACCCATGAGCATCATCATCTGTCCCTCCTGTGGAACCAAGTTGCGTCTCAACAATCCCTTGCCTCCCGGCAGGCAGGTGCGCTGCCCGAAGTGCGCCGTCGCCTTCACCCCTGGCGAAGACGAGCCAGTGACGGCGGTCAGGCCGCACGCCACTCCCGCGCCGCTGCCGCGTCCGGAACCCGTCCCCCGGCGGCGCCCGGCGGTTCCCGACGATGAGGACTTCGACGACCGCCCCAAGCGGAAACGGCCTCGCAAGGAGCAAGGCAGCAACCTGGCGCTGATCCTGTCGCTCTCGATCGGCGGTGGTCTGCTCGTGATCGGGCTGGTCGTGTTGATCATCGTGCTCAGCTCCTCCGGCTCCTCCAAACAGCCCGAGGTGGTGGTCAAGGGAGGAGTGCCACAGCCCAAGGGACAGCAACCGCCATTCCCGGTGCCCCAGGGAGGCGGCGCAGCCTTTGCTCAGAACGAGGCGCTGGCCCGAGACATGATCGCGATCCTCAACGAGATGGCGGACGCCCTAGAGAGTGTCAGGGACAAGAACACTGCCCGAGTCGCGGCCGCACGTTTGCAGCAGGTCTGCAACCGCATGGAAAACCTGGTACAACGCGTCGCCGGCGTGCCCAAGCTGACGCCGGAGGAGGATCTCCGTTTGCAGCAGCAGTTCAACACCCAACTCATGCAGGCCCAGATACGCATGCAGCGCGTCGCGGCGCAGGCGGGCCAGAATTCGCAGGGGGAGCCCTCCTTCCAGGCCGCGGCCCTGAGGATGCAGCAAGTCGGCATGAGGATGCAGCAAATGGGCAGATAGTCATCCTCGAAACATGGTGTCGAGCGAAGGAGATCCACATGAGACACATCGTCACGCTCAGTTTGTTCGCTGTGCTGTCGCTGGCCTCGGCCCGCGCCGGCGACGGCAACCGCAAGCCGCCGGAGGGCTTCACCGACCTGTTCAACGATCTGGCCAACTGGAAGGTGGACGAGAAACAGGCGAAAGCCTGGACGGTCGAGAACGGCCTGTTGCACTACACCGGCAAGGGCGGCCGCAACCTCGCCACCGCGAAAAACTACAAGGACTTCGAGATGTGGGTGGACTGGAAGATCACCAAGGGCGGCGATAGCGGCATCTATCTGCGCGGCCGGCCCCAGGTGCAAATCTGGGATAACAAGGAAGGCTCGGGCGGCCTGTGGAACAACAAGGCCGGC
>DASPXY010001563.1:0-4494 GCA_035637055.1 Gemmataceae bacterium
AGAGAGCACTGGAAAAGCAAGCAAATTCCGGGAACGTCCCTGTTTCAGCAGTGAGGCTGTGCGGTGGATTCAGCGCCCAGCCGCGAAATTAGCCCGGCACTCCCGTTTCGCGTTCGCGCAGTTCCTTGCGCTTGATCTTGCCGGACGGCGTCTTGGGCAGAGCCGCCACGAACTCGATCTTGCGTGGACACTTGTAACCGGCCATCTGCCGCTTGGCGAACTCCTGCAGTTCGCCGCGCAGCGACTCGCCGGGTTCGATCCCTTCGCGCAGCACCAGAAACACCTTGACCACACGGCCCCGCAGCGGATCGGGGCTTTCCACCGCCGCCGCCTCCAGCACCGCCGGATGACTGACCAGGCAACTCTCGACCTCGAATGGCGAGATGCGATAACCGCTCGCCTTGATCACGTCGTCGTTGCGGCCCTTGAACCACAAGTAGCCATCCTCGTCGCGCGCCAGCACGTCGCCAGAGCAGTACCACGGGCCGCGAAAGACGTCGGCGGTACGCTCGGGCTTGCGCCAGTATTCCCGCAGCATGCCGGGGTGCGTGTCGCGGCGTACGCACAGTTGACCGTCCTGCCCCAGCGGCACCGGTTGCAGGTCATCATCGAGGAGTTCGATCATCGTGTTGGGGCCGGGTCGGCCGCAACTACCGAGTTTGAGCGGCGCGCCGACCATGTTGAAGGCGTAGACCATACACTCGGTCATGCCGATGCCGTCGAGGACTGTGATGCCGAAGTGCCGGCGCAGCGCGTCGAGGGTGTCGCCGGGCAGCGGTTCGCCGGCGCTGACTCCGTGCCGCCAGCTTTTCAGGTCATGAGGCCGGGCGGCGTCCGCGGCGGCCATCAGCATGCGATAGGTCGTCGGTGGTGCCGTAAAATTAGTGATCCGATATCTCTCGAATAGGGCGAACCATTTCTCGGGATCGAAACGGCCGCCCTGCGGATCGTACAGCACGACGGTCAGGCCGTGGGCGAGGGCGTAGAGGAACGTCGAGGCGACCGGCAGCACCCAGCCCAGCTCCGACGGACAGGCGACAATATCATCCTCGCGATAATCGTGCCAGTGCCGCACCAGGGACTCGTAGGCAATGGGATAGCGCTGCAGGTGGACCACCCCCTTCGGGTCGCCGGTGGTGCCCGAGGTGTAGGCGAGGAATGCGAGATCGTCGTGGCGCGTCGCGGCGGGAACGTGGCTCTCGTTTCCTTGATTTACCAGAGCGGTAAAGTCGAGTAAATCCCCACCCGGGGCTGGCCCCGTTTCGTCCGCGACGACGAGGACATGCCGCAGACCGGGACAGTCGCCGCGGACTCGTTCGATCGTATCGACGAGTCGGCGCGTGACGATGGCGACGACCGCCTCGGAGTCGTTGAGACGATAGCGCACCTCGGCATCGCGAAACTGCGTGCTGCTGGGAATGAAGACTGCTCCGAGCTTGGCGGTGCCAAGAGCGGCGACGTAGAACTCCGGCACGTTGGGCAGACGCAGGAAGACGCGATCACCGTGCCGAACGCCGAGCCGGGCCAGCGACGAGGCGAGGCGGCTGCTCAGGGCGTCGAGTTGGCGGTAAGTGATGGAGCGCGTCTGCCCGGCGGCGTTCTCCCAGAGGAGGGCCGGCTTGTCGCCGCGCCCCTGTTCGACCTGGCCGCGCGTCAGCGCGACGCCGAGGTTGTATTGAGACGGAATGACGCTCCAGGGATCCCAGCTGCGACAGAGTTCCGCGTAATCGAGGGACATGGCAAAAACCTCCGTGGGATACCCGCTTGACGTTAGCGAGAGCCGCCCAGTAGGTCGAGCACGGCGTCCCCGACCTCCTCGACGGCGAGCATACCCTGCCGCCACCGTTCGAGCACTCGAAGCAGTTCCGAGTCGTTCCGCGCTTTCGCCCGCGCAAATCGTGCCGCCAGTGCTTCCCGGGCCAGTTCCAGCGCGTCCCCGTCGCTTGCGGCTCGCGTCTGCCGGCGACGCGGACAGGCCAGGATCGTCTGCCAGAGTTGATCGAGTCCTTCGCCCGTTCGGGAACTGACGCGCACGACCGGAACCTCACGCGACACGGGCAGCGACAGCGCGGCGCGCACCTGGGCTGCGGCCTGTTCCGCCCCTGGAAGATCGGCCTTGTGGATGACCACGACGTCGGCGATTTCCAGCACACCGGCTTTCTCCCACTGCAGGTCGTCGCCCGTTTCCGGCTGGAGGAGCAGCACGACCACGTCAGCGAGGGCATGGACCGCCGTATCGCCCTGGCCGGCGCCGACCGTCTCAATCAGGACGATGTCGAAGCCGAATGCTTCCAGCAGGCGCACCATCAGGTCGAGATGATCGGCGACGGCGCCATGCCCGGAGACGGCGGCGAGGCTGCGGATGAAGACGCCGTCATCGTCGGCGCGGCTCGGCATACGGAAGCGGTCGCCGAGGAGGGCGCCACCACTCAGCGGACTTTGCGGATCGCAAGCGAGTACGGCGACCTTCGGGCCGCGAGCGCGGATGTGCTCGATCAGCTTGCCGACAAGAGTGCTTTTGCCAACACCGCCGCTGCCGGTGATGGCGACAACGCGAGCGGTGTTCTGCGACGGTCCCAGCGCTGCGGCGATTTCGGCGAGCGATTCGCCGCGTGCCGCGCGACTGAGAAGCCGGGCGAGGGCGAGGCGGTCGCTGCGCCGGAAGCGGTCAACCAGAGAGTCGCTCACGGCTGGCCCTCCGTGCGCACGAACCGCCGCGCCTCCTGATGGTAGCGCCTGGCGGTCTCGACAAACTCCTCGAACGCGTGCTCGTCGGCAAAGATGCGTTTCGGCAGGATGTGGACGTCCGTCTTCGCGACGTAGAGGAACGCGTGCTCGCGGTCCTCGACGACCCGTTCGAGGGCGTGCCAAAACGTCGTGGTCGCGCCGCTCCCGCTGGTCACGGTGATCCCTTCGCGATCGAGCCGGAACACCACTCGCTCGCGTAGTTCGGGGTTCCGGCAGTGTGCCCAGAGGGTGGTCGCTCCTTCGAGGAGGCTCCACAACCAGAAGATGCCAAACCCGAAGAGCAAGAAGAGTGCGCACCAGAGGATGCCGGGCAGGGCTTCACTCCAGGACTGGTCACCCCTAATCGCCCCAGTCACCACCACGATAACCACCATGGCAAAAAAGCACACCAGCGCGACAGGGGTACAACCCAGTTGTTGTTTCCCGGTTGGGTGTTTGCGGTCATACCGCAGGAAGGCAGCGATGTCTTCCGGGATCAGGCCGTACACGATTTCCCAAACGCGTTCGCTGGAGCCCGACGCGGGTGACTCCGTTGTCAGTCCCGTTGCAGGGAGGGCAGACGTGTCTTGCTTCACCCCCTCGCGGTGCGGGGAAAAGCTGGACGGATCAGGATGGTTTGTGCTCATGGAGGAACCCCACAATCTCATCCAGTGACGTGCCCGGCCCGAATACCCGCGCCACGCCCATCTCCAAGAGTTTCGGAATGTCCCCCTCAGGAATGATGCCGCCGACCATCACGCCGACGTGCTCCAGGCCAGCCTCGCGCAGCAGTTGCAGCACCCGCGGCACGAGCGTCATGTGAGCGCCGCTGAGCAGACTCAGGCCGAGCCAGTCGGCGTCCTCGTCGGCGACAGCTCGTACCACCGCCTCGGGCGTCTGCCACAGGCCGGCATAGATGACGTGCAGGCCGGCGTCGCGCAGGGCGCGGGCCACCACCTTGACGCCGCGGTCGTGGCCGTCCAGCCCGACCTTCGCCAGCACAATCCGAATGGCCGCTTGTTCCGCCATGCTCACCTCACTGCGCGTCAGTCCATGAAGGAGACGTACTCACCGAAGCGCTTCTTCAATTGTTTACAAACCTGATCGCTCAACCCGTAAATGTCCCACAGGGTCAGGCCAGTGAAATCCTTCTTGAAAAGGACCGTCTTGATGAGGGCCCTGGCGCCTTCGTCGCCGAACTCGTTGCCCGCCAGGCCCAGCCCCGTAAGCGAGGGCAAATGGGTCGATTGGGCCAGTGCCTTGACCCCCGCGCTGCCGATGTCGTTGTAGCCCAGGTTGAGCGAAACCAGGTTCTTCAGGTAGGGCGAACGGGCCAGGGCCGCCGCCCCCTCGTCGCCGAGCCGATTCTGCGAAAGGTGCAGGTGCTCCAGGCCCGCAACGTACGGCGAGTCGGCGAGGGCGGCAGCATCCTCCGGGCCAAGACGCTTCTCCTCCAGGATCAACGTCCGGATGCGCGCCAGTTCCGGCATCTGTGCCAGGCGCTTCGTTCCCCCAAGCCGTAGGAAACCCAGCTGGTTCATGGGGGCGGTGCGGAAGATCGTGGCGGCGTGGGCGCGGAAGGCGGTATAGTTCGCCGCCGAGATCGACGAAGCGAAGCCGCGCTCGAAGTCTGTGTGCCAGAGGATCCCCTTCAGGGCGGGGAGTTGTTTGACCCAGGTCTTCATGTGCGCGGCCTCGAGCTGATCGCGGCGGTCCATCCGCTTGAGAGACGCCTCGACCTCCGCATCGGTCTCGGTGTCCGGCACC
>DASPXY010001564.1:0-6097 GCA_035637055.1 Gemmataceae bacterium
TCCCGGTGGACGGTTGGTATGAGCGTTTCGAGTACCTGAACTGGGCGGCGAAGTTTTTCATCGACGCACAACTGTTGGAACTGGCAGTGCGGAACGTGGGGCAGGTTTCCAACCTGCCGGGCCGGGGGGGCAAGTTGGAAACCTGCCCCACGAGGCAAACCCCTTGAAGAGGCAATGGCGATGGCTGAAGTCTGTGTTGTGGGGCTCGGCTACGTCGGCTTGCCGACGGCGAGTTTGCTTGCGAACGCTGGCTTTTACGTCCTGGGCGTGGACGTGGACCGGGGCGTCGTTGAGATGTTGCGTTCCGGCCAGACCCGTCTCGAAGAGGCTGGCCTGAAGACGCTCGTGTCGGCAGCGGTCAACAGCGGCAACCTGGTGACCGCGACGGCGCCGGCGCCGTCCGACAATTTCATTATCTGCGTGCCGACCCCGGTCACACCGAGCAAGGGCGCCGACCTGGCCGCCGTCGAGAGCGCCACGCGGGCCATTCTGCCGGTGCTGCGGCCGGGGAACCTGGTGATCCTCGAATCGACCTCGCCGGTCGGCACGACGCGCAACGTGGTCGGCCGCATCCTGCGCGAGTCGGGGCTGGAACCGGGGCGCGATTTCGACCTGTGCTACTGCCCCGAGCGCGTGCTGCCAGGCAACACGGTCAACGAATTGATGAACAACGACCGCGTCATTGGCGGCTACTCGCCGCAGTCGGCGCAGCACGCCCGGGAAATGTACGAGCGCTTTTGTCATGGGAAGATCACGCTGACCGACGATCGCACCGCCGAGATGTGCAAGTTGATGGAGAACACCTATCGCGACGTCAACATCGCGCTGGCGAACGTGTTCGCCCGCATCGCCGAGGACGTGGGCATCAACATCTGGGAGGCGATCGACTTCGCCAACCTGCACCCGCGCGTGAAGATCCTCAAGCCGGGGCCGGGCGTTGGCGGTCACTGCATCCCCGTCGATCCGTGGTATCTGGTGCAGGCGTATCCCGAGCACACGGCGCTGCTGCGACAGGCGCGCAAGGTCAACGACACACAGGCGGAGCGCTTGCTCGGCTTGCTGGCCGCGAAGGGACTGCAGTCCGGGGACAAGCTGGCAATTCTTGGGGCAGCCTACAAAGCGGACATTGACGATCCGCGTGAGAGCCCTACGGGTCTGCTGGCGACCGCGGCAGTTCAGCGCGGTTTGCAGGTCGCCGTTCACGATCCGCTCGTGCGCGCGGGCACCCATCACGGCTTGCAGGTCAGCAACGACTTATCGGGGTGTCTGAAGGGCGCTGCGGCCGCTGCCTTGCTGGTCGAGCATCGGGCGTATCGGGGCCTGTCGGCGAAGTTCTTCGCCGAACACATGACGGGCCGCCTGATCGCCGACGCGCGGAACTGGCTGAACCACGCCTCGCTGCGACGGGCCGGTTTCACCGTGGCGGTTCTGGGTATGGGCGAGGGGTAATCTCCGGGGGGACCACACAGAACCCCTCCCCCCGACCCCCTCCCTCAAAGGGAGAGGGGGAGAGAAGAGACGCCGTTTGGCTTGCTCCCCCTCTCCTTGCAGGGAGGGGGTTGGGGGGAGGGGTTCTCCGCGGCTAAACGAGAGAGGGAATATCGTCATGGTAAGCAAAGCGCCGAGCGGAACCCACCTGAGGCCCGCCCGGCACAAGGTTGCGGTCGTCTTTGGTACGCGGCCCGAGGCGATCAAGATGGCCCCGGTGGTGCTGGCGCTGCAGGCCCATCCGGCCTTCACGTGCCGCGTTTGCGTCACCGCCCAGCACCGGCAGATGCTCGACCAGGTGCTCGACGTCTTCGGCCTGACGCCCGACACCGACCTCAACCTGATGGAGCCGAACCAGACTCTCGGGCGTCTGACCGCGCGCGCCACCGAGGCCCTCGATCAGTATTTCGCCGCGGAAAAACCGCAGCTGGTGCTCGTGCAAGGCGACACAACGACAGTCTTCTGTGCCGCCCTCGCCGCGTTCTATCACCGCATTCCGGTCGGCCACGTCGAGGCCGGACTGCGCACCGGCGACCTGCACTCGCCCTGGCCGGAGGAAGCGAACCGCGTTCTGACCACACGCCTGACCGCCCTGCACTTTGCCCCGACCGCCGCCAGTCGTCGCAACCTGCTCGACGAGGGCGTGCCGGATGAGCGCATCTTCGTCACCGGCAACACCGTCGTCGATGCACTGTTCCTGGCCCTGGAAAAGGTGAAGGCGACCCCGCCGCCCATCCCCGGCCTGTCCGCCGCGACGCTGCACGCCTGGCGCGGCAAGCCGGTCGTGCTCATCACCGGCCACCGCCGCGAGAACCACGGCGCCGGCTTCGAGTCGATCTGCCGCGCCATCGCCGAGCTGGCCCGGCGCTTCCCTGAAGGGCAGTTTGTCTATCCGGTACATCTCAATCCGAATGTGCGGGAACCGGTCGGGCGGATTCTGGGCATGGGCCAGCTGGGCAATGTCCACCTGATCGATCCACTATCGTACCTGCCGTTTGTCGCCCTGATGGAGCGGGCGACGCTGGTGCTGACCGATTCGGGCGGCATTCAGGAGGAGGCGCCGAGCCTGGGGAAGCCGGTCCTGGTGATGCGCGACACGACCGAGCGGCCCGAGGCCGTCACCGCCGGGACAGTCAAACTCGTCGGCACGGACTTCGACCGCATCGTCGAGGAAACTACCCGGTTGCTCACCGACCGCGCCGCCTACGAAGCGATGGCTCGGGCGCACAATCCTTACGGGGACGGGAAGGCGACAGGGCGCATCGTCGAGGCGTGCCGCAACTTTTTGCTTGGGGCTCCGCCGCGCCCGGTTCCGGCGACCCCTGTGGCCCTGCCGTCGGCCGCTGTTGTGGTCCCAGGCCACCAGGTAGTGCCGTCGTAAAGGATCGACTTGAAGGGGAATGGGGGACGCATGAGCCTGCGGAAATTGCTCCTGGTCACGTACTATTTCCCGCCGTGCGCCGCGAGCGGCACATTCCGGGCGCTGGGCTTCGCGCGTCACCTGCCGAAGTTCGGCTGGCAGCCGGTCGTCGTGGCGCCCCCGCGCATACCGTGGGAACCACTCGACGAAGGACTGCTCCGCCAGGTGCCGCCAGAGACGCCGATGTATCGGCCCGCCTATCCGCGGGGCCGCGTCGCTGGGCTGCTGCAGCGCTTCGTTTCCAGCGGCGTTTGGTGGCCGCGGGCACTGGCTGCATGCGCCCAGGCGGTTCGCGAGCATCGACCGGACGCGGTGCTTACCACGAGCCCGCCGCACGGCGTCCACTTGCTCGGGCGATTGCTCAATCTCCGCCACGGCTTGCCCTGGGTGGCAGACTTTCGCGACCCGTGGGCCGCCGCCAACTGGCAAGGGGGCCGTCCGGGGCTGCGGGGCTGGTGGAACGCGCGTTGCGAGCGCCTGGTGATGAGTGCCGCGGACGCGGTCATTGCCAACGCGCCGCTCGCCTGTGAGGGCCTGCAGGCGGCCTACCCGGCGTATCGACACAAGATGGTCGCCATGACGAACGGCTACGATCCGGAGAGTTTTCCGACCGTAAATAGTGTGAAAAAAACCACCCGGTTGACCGTGGTTCATGCCGGGGAACTCTACGCGGGCCGCGATCCCAGGCCGTTGCTCGATGCCTTCCGCGACCTGTCCGCCAGCGCCCGGCCTGCGCGGCTCTACTTGCTGGGCCGTTCGGAGGGTGTCGGCTTCGATCTTGGCGCGGAGATTCGGCAGCGCGGCCTGGACAATGCCGTCGATTTCAGCGGGCAGGTGGCGTACGGCCGGGCGCTCACCGAGATGGCGGCGGCGGATATCCTGCTGCTGCTGGATACACCGGGTCGTCGCATCGGGATTCCTGCGAAGCTCTACGAATACCTCGGCGCAGCCCGTCCGATTCTGGCCCTCGCGGAGCCGGACGGTGACACAGCCTGGGCGCTTCGGGAAAGCGGCATCCTGCACCGGATCGCTCCGCTCACCGACGCGGGGCGGATCAGGCAAGCACTGACGGAACTGATCGAGGCAGTCGTCAGCGGCCAGCCTGTTACCGCGACGGGGCCACAGCGATTGGCGTTCACGCGCGAACGGTTGGCGGGTCGCCTTGCCGACTGCCTCAATGCGTGTGTGGAGCATGCCGCGGGTCGGCGGCGGGTTTGCGAGCTGGTGAGCGAGGCGTGATGACAAGCAACAGCAACGGTCGGCGGCTTCGGGTCGCGCACGTGTCCTGGGGCCTGAACGTCGGCGGACTGGAGAAGCTCCTCGTGGAGTTTGCGCGCCACGCCGACCGCACGCGCTTCGACCTCCATTTCGTCTCGCTGACCGGCCGCGGCACCCTGGCCGACGATTTTGAGCGTCTTGGCTGGCCGGTGACCGCCCTGGAAGAGCCGGATGGCCTGCGACCGGGACTCGTGCTGCGCCTGGCCCAGGTGTTTCGCAGGTGCGGCGCCGACATCGTCCACACGCATGACGAGCGGCCGCTGCTCTACGGCGGCGCCGGTGCGCGGCTGGCGCGGGTGCCGCGCGTCATCCACACGCGGCACGGTCAGAAAGCCCGCAACTCGCGCCGTCAGGTGTTCCTCGCGCGGGTCGCTGCCCGCCTGGCCGATCGCGTCGTGTGCGTGTCGGACGACGCCGCCACGCTAACGGCCCGGGAAGGTGTCTCTCCGAAGCGCATTTGTACGATCCGCAATGGCATCGACCTCGCCCGCTTCGCCTACACAGGGCCGAGCGCAGGAGGCCCGGTGGTGATCGTTGCCCGGCTCAGCCCGGAAAAGGACGTGGCGAACTTGGTGCGAGCAACGGCCATCGCGGTGCGGGACGCGCCGTCGTTTCGCCTGGAGATCGCCGGTGATGGCGTGTGCATGCTCGACCTGAAACGGCTGACGGCGGAACTCGGCCTGCAAGACCAGGTGCGCTTCCTCGGCGAGGTTCGTGAGGTGCCGGCCCTTCTCGGGCGAGCCAGTCTGTTCGCGCTCTCCTCCGTTGAGGAGGGCATTTCACTCACATTGCTGGAGGCGATGGCGCGCGGACTCCCTGTCGTGGCGACGCGCATCGGCGGCAATCCCGAGGTCGTCGCGGAGGGCCAGACGGGCCTGATCGTCCCCGCTCGCGATCCGGCTGCTCTCGCTCAGGCGCTGCGACGGCTCCAACGCGACGCCGATCTGGGACGGCAGATGGGCCTCGCCGGCCGCCAGCGTGTCGAGCAGCACTTTGACGTGCGCCGCATGGTGGCGGCGTATGAGTCGCTTTACCTGGAGGGGCGGAACAGCGCTGCTTCCCGCTTGCGGGTTAGCGAGAGCCAGCCCGCCCTCACCTGCCAACCCGCAAGCGGGGCTGGAATCCCATGCTGAACGTCTTCGTTACCGTCGATACCGAAGCCTGGCCGTTCACGCCCGACTGGCGCGCGTCCAGATTGGAGCAGGACATTCGCCGCGACGTCTTCGGCGAAACGGGCGACGGTGCCTTCGGTCTGAACTACCAACTCGACCTGCTCAACACGCATGGCCTGAAAGCGATCTTCCTCGTCGAGGCATTGTTCGCCTGCGCCGTCGGCCTGGAACCGTTGCGGCGGATCGTTGAGTTGATCCAAGGCAAGGGCCACGAGGTGCAACTGCACCTGCACACGGAATGGCTGCAGTGGCTTGACCCGTCGCCGCTGCCGGGGCGCACCGGTCGCAACATGAAAGACTTTTCGGAGGAAGAACAGGCGATTCTCATCGCACGCGGGGCGGAAAACCTGCGGTCGTGCGGGGTGCGCGACCTCTGCGCGTTTCGGGCCGGCAACTACGGCGCCAACTTCGACACGCTCCGCGCCCTGGCCCGGAACGGCCTGCGCTACGACACGAGCCACAACACCTGTTACCTCGACGCCGAGTGCGGCATGCGGACGCCGCGGCCTTTTCTGCAGCCGTGTGTGGTGAACGGCGTCTGGGAGTTCCCGATATCGTTCTTCCGCGACTGGCCGGGGCACTACCGCCACGCTCAGGTCTGCGCCTGCTCCGCCCAGGAAATCGAGGCCGCGCTGATGCAGGCGTGGCGACGTGGCTGGTACTCGTTCGTGCTGGTCGCCCACAGTTTCGAGCTGCTCAAGCGCCATCCGTGGTCCACAACACCCGCGCGCCCCGACCG
>DASPXY010001565.1:0-2217 GCA_035637055.1 Gemmataceae bacterium
TCCTTTCGGAGAAGCGGCGCTCGGCGATCGCCTGGCGCACCTCGGCGAGCAGGCGGCTGTAGAACGCGACGTTGTGCAGCGATAGCAGCGTCGGCCCGAGCATCTCGTCCGCCAGGAACAGGTGATGCAGGTACGCCCGGCTGAAGGTGCGGCACACGTAGCACGGACAATCGGACTCCAGGGGGGCCGGATCTCGCTTGTGACAGGCATTGCGGATTTTCACGACCCCCGCGGCGGTGAAGGCGGCGGCGTTGCGGCCGTTGCGCGTCGGCAGCACGCAGTCGAACATGTCCACGCCGGCGGCGACCGCCCGCAGCAAATCCTCCGGCCGGCCCACCCCCATCAGGTAGCGCGGCCGATCCGCCGGCAGCAGAGCGGCAGTCGGCGCCAGTGCAGTCAACATCTGCGCCGGCGTTTCGCCGACGCTGAAGCCGCCTAGCGCGTAGCCGGGAAAGTCCAGGGCGCGGAGTGCTTCGGCGCACTGGGCACGGAGTTCCAGATCGGTGCCGCCCTGGACGATGGCAAACAGGGCCTGATCGCGGCGCGTGTGGGCGTTCTTGCAGCGCTCCGCCCAGTGAATCGTGCGCCGGACGGCCTCGCGGCGATACTCCGGCGGCGTCTCGAACGGGGGACACTCGTCGAGACACATGGCGATGTCGGAACCGAGATTTTCCTGGATGCGCACGGCCCGTTCCGGAGTCAACTCGAAGAGGGCGCCGTCGATGTGCGAGCGAAAGACGGCGGCGCGATCGTCGATCTTGCGGCTCGCGGCGAGGCTATAGACCTGAAAGCCGCCGCTGTCGGTGAGGATAGGCCGATCCCAGCCCATGAACCGATGGAGACCGCCTAGCTCCGCAATGAGTTCGTCGCCGGGACGCAGGGCGAGGTGATAGGTATTGCCGAGGACGACCTGCACGCCGGCCGCGACGAGTTGCTGCGGCGTCAGGCCCTTGACGGTGGCCTGGGTGCCGACAGCCATGAAGACAGGCGTCTCGACGATGCCGTGCGGCGTGTGCAACCGGCCGTGGCGGGCAACTCCGTCGGTGTGCAGGATCTCGAAGCGAATCGCCATAATAACGGCCCACATTCTCCTGTTTAGCCGCGGTTCGGAGAACCGCGTTCGGGGATCGCGGTTCTCCGAACCGCGGCTAAACGCGCCGATTTCTCTTTCCGCCCCTGCACGGTCTCTTCGCGCCAGCGCGCCTGCGCGTGCATGCAGACACGGGCCGCGACCGCCACCTTCAGTAAGTGAATCCCCGAGCGGTACACGACGACGCCAATGATCGTCAAAAAGATGGCGGAGACGTAGAGCGGCGCGGGCGAGTCGTTCACCACGATGGCAACACAGAGGTAGAAGATCAACAGCCCGAGCAGCACGAGCAGCCAGCCGGCGAGTTCCCGAAGCCAGAACCTCATGATTGGTCCTTTCGCTTGCGCAGTTGCGACCACGCCAGCCAGCGATTGATGCGCCGCTGATCGCGGCGCGTCTCGCGCCAGAGGGTGTCTTGCAGAAACAACGCCCCCTCCTCGGCCGTCATCTGGCGGCTGCGCCAGTGGCGTACGAGCGCCACGATCACGAACGCCCCGACGCCCAGCACCCAGACCACGATCACCAGGCGGGCGATCCGCGGCGGCAGCCCCGCGATGTCCCACGGTCGCGTCAACGCCAGCCAGGCAAGTTGTCCGAGCAGGGCAGGCACCGGCAGCGTCAGCGCCAGCCAGCCCACCTCATCCGTCGTCACCAACCGCGGCGAACGCTTGCAGTGTATCACGCGCCTCGGTTTCTTTGGGGTGTCCTCGCGCAAGCGCGGGTCGAGGGGAAAGACATGCGACGCGACCGCCTGCAACCGATAATGGGCCGCAACGTACGCCAGCACCGCCGCACAGAGGACCACGTCGGCCGGACGGAAGGTCTGGGAACGCGCCTCGAATCCGTCCCCGCCGAAGAACCCAAACTGACGTTGGTGCTGCTCGACGAAGTGTCCTGCCGCGAACGCCAGCAGGACCAACATGGGCGCTCCCGGCATGCGCGTCAGCACGCCAACGAGTCCGACGACCAGCACGAGCGGCGCCACGAACCGGTGCCCGCGCTGCACTTCTTGCAGGCAAATCACTCCCAGGGCAGCCAGGCACAGGATTGCATACGCGTTGAAGAACGGCCAGGCGGCGCGGTCGTTGGCTGACGGGGGCGGTGGACTCATCGCACCCCCCTTTCCT
>DASPXY010001566.1:0-3472 GCA_035637055.1 Gemmataceae bacterium
GAGCGCGCAGCAGGCAACGAGCGGCCCCGGCGGCCAGGCGAAGTTCCCCGCAGCGCGTTCCTCCTCGTACAGAGCGACCAGCCGCCGCATGAACCACTGGGTTTCTTCGTGCTCAGTGTTCGTTTTGCAGCCGAGAAAGGCTCGGACGAGAAGGCATTGCGCGACCAGGTCCGCCAGGAACGGCGCCAGCCACGGCCGCAGCGGCGCCGGTCGGCCTGCGTCGATCTCTGCGAGGCGCCAACGCAACTGGCGGGCGATGACGAGTGCCAGCAACCTTGCGTGGTGCAGCTCGATGGCAGTCACGGCACGCGCGGTCGCGAGAGGAACGTCGGCGCAGGCCGGATCGACTCTGCTGTGCAGCGGATGCAGCACGGGATCCTCATCGGGGTGAGCGCTGCTGAGATGCCCCAGGGCGAGGCTGCGCCGCGCCAGTTCGCACAGAAACGGCCGACCGGCGCCGGGGCTATCCACCTGCCAGGTGGCGGCCTGTTCTTGTGCCAGTGCATGAGCAAGGAGGCGCGACAACGTCAGCGGGCCGTTTGTTTCGTCTGGGATTTGTCCCGCCGCGATCAGGGGCAAGCCTTCGAGCAGCGTCAGCCAGCGGAAGCGCTCCGCGGCGTTTCCGGAAGGAGCCGATGGCAGCAAGACGCGGCTCCAGGCGTCGCGGATCTGATCGGGGTGCGGTACGGCCATGGACCAGTTTGCGGTTGAGTGTGGTCGGCTCGCTCCGCGAGTCGTGATTCCTCCGGCAAGGAAGCCCCTCACGAGGCCAGGGCCAGCGCGTCCAGAGGGTGACGGTGCTGGAGGGGGCGCACCGCGGACGGTGGGAGGGGTGGGAGCGGGTGTCAACGTGGAATGAAATGAAACCCATTTTGCCCCTACCGCTATTGTCCCAGACCGCACAGCCGGACACAAGCCCACGGGCCGCGGCCCTTGGGCTTTCGCCGCTGACGCGGGCACTACTTGGCGACCTTCTCTCCCAGGTAATCGATGCCATAGCGAACCAGGAAATAGCCGCCGATGCAGACACCGGCAATGATTGCCAGCCAGAGCAGCAGCCCGACCAGACCACCCGTCTTGAGGAGCAGGTTGTGCAGCCAGCGCCAGCGCCGCCGCCGCTTATCCTCCTTCTCAATCTGTTCATACATTGAGCGATATTTCTGCCCTTTCTTGTCGGCCACTGCCTTCGTCATGCGAGCGCGCAGCGTCGGCTCGAACTCCGACCAGGTGGCCAGCGCCCGATAACCGCCCTTGAGAGTGCGGCTGACCTGCGTGTCGGGGCCGAAACTGCCGCTCTTGATCGCGCCCAGAACCTCCTCCTCGGTCATCTTCTTGGTGGCCTGCTTGCCCTGGGCATTCTTGAACGTGGCGAACCAGAGTTCCCCTGGCGTCTCCTCTTCCTCCGGCTCCGGAGCCGGCTTTTTTGCCGCTGCTGGCGCTTTCGTCGGAACAGACGCTTTCGGAGCGGTGCGCGCAACGGGGCGGGCCGTCGTCTTAGTGGTGGCCGCGGGCGCCTCGATGAAACTCAGCTGGTCGTTGGCCAGGCCGAGCGCTTCCAGTTCGTCGGCGACCTCGGTGCAATTCTGGTAGCGGTGTTCCGGTTTGCGGGCCAGCATCTTGTCGAGGATCAGGTCGAGCCGTTCGGGCACCTCGTTATTAAGCAGTCGGGCGGACTTGAACTTGCCTTTCTCCTTGGCTTCGATTAGCTCGACCAGCGTTTCACCCTTGAACGGTGCCTCGCCCGTCAGCAGACAGTAGAGCATGCAGCCAAGGGCGTAGACGTCGCTGCGGCCATCGACGTGCTTGGCGTCGCGCGCCTGCTCGGGAGCCATGAAGATCGGCGTGCCGGCGCCGGTGCCCGTCTTGGTCAGCGACAGGTCGTCGTCCTGGGCCTTGGCCAGCCCGAGGTCGGCAACCTTGACGACGCCCTTGCCCGTCAGCAGGATGTCGTCCGGCTTGACGTCGCGATGAACCAAGCCCTGCTCATGAGCGTGGCCCAGCCCGCGCGCGCAGGCGATGGTGACATGCAGGGCGTCGCCTAGCCCGAAGCGGCTGAGCTTTTTCAGCCAACCGTCGATGCTGCCGCCTGAGACAAATTCCATCGCGATATAGTGATACCCGTGCGATTCCTTGACCTCGTAGCAGCGCAGGATGTTGGGGTGATCGAGGCGGGCCATGACGCGCGCCTCACGCACGAAGCGTTGCACGAACGCCGGCTTGGCCGCGAGTTCCTTCGAGAGGATCTTGACGGCAACCTCTCGGTCGAGACTGATCTGGTGCGCCTTGTACACCGCCCCCATGCCGCCGGCGCCGAGTTTCTTGAGCAGGCGGAAGTCGCCGAGCAAGTTGACCTTGCTGGCATCCTTCGTCGGGGCCGGGGCGGCAGGGGCGGGCTGCTTCGCGGCAGACTGGCGTTTGTCCTTCTCTGCCGCTTCAGGCTCGTGGGCGACGGTGGCCGCGAGGTTCGGCACGGTGCGTGCCGGCTTGTCGCTCGGTGGGGCCTCGGCCGCTTGCCCGGCGGTGTCCTCGTCCTGGAGGGTGAAGGCATCGTCTGCGGGGGGCGCGGCCGGCTCTCCCTCGCTGGTGTTGGCGGGCGCGAGCAAGTTGTCGCCGCCGATCTCGGTAGCCTCGACATCGTCGGGCGACTTGGGTCGTTGCGGTGGGTCTTTCCCGGGCTTGGGAATGCCAGGACGCTTCTCCATGGGGCTCTCCAACCTGGGCGGGTGATGAAACAAACGAAAAACAACGAGTGACAAGGCAGATTCGTCGCGGGCGATCGAGAGGCGTCCGGCCGGCGCCGGTCCGGTTCTTGAAAGGTGAATTATCCGCTGTGGCGCTGTGCGTTGCAAGCGCCTGCGCGAAGAAAGGGCGCCTTTGGAGTGCGACGAGGCATTGTCGCACTCCAAAGTTCGCGGTGACTGGCTACGCGAAGTTGACGTTGAGGGTGTAGGTGCCCTGAGCGAAGTTGAAACCGTAGACCCAGACGTAAATAATCGAGTTGGCGGCGATGGGCACCGAGGTGCCCTGCGTGGTGAAACCGCCCACCTGCGTGCCGTTGCCCAACTCCGTCAGTGTCCCGTTGGGATTGAAGTTGAAGACACGCACGTGCAGGTCGCCGCTGAGCGGGTTCGCCACGATGTTCGTCAGGCTGACGCTGAACGTCCCCGCCGTGGGTTGTACAAAGCGATACCAGTCCTGATCGAACGCGCCGTTGACGTGCGTCTCGATCGAGAAGCCTCCGGGCGCGAGCGTGGTCAGTCCCGTCACCGTGCCCATGTTACTTCCGAAATCGGACACGTCGTTGAACTCAAGGGCATCGTCCTGGGGCCCACGGACAAAGTCTGCCGGACCAACACTGCCCGAAGGGCCACCCACCACCGCACCACCACCGCCGCCGCCTCCACCAGGTGGAGGCGGTGGCGGTGGCGGTCCCGGCGGAGGCGGCGGTGGCGGTGGCGGGGGCGGAGGTGGA
>DASPXY010001567.1:0-7930 GCA_035637055.1 Gemmataceae bacterium
TGTTGCCGGACGGATCGGCCCCCTGGTGACAACCGGCTGTCAGCCAGGCGGCCGCGAACACGAGAGTCAGCGCCAGATGTCGCATGGATCACTCTCCACAAGGGTGACGGCGCCGTTGCAAGAACCCGCTTGCGGGTTAGCACTCTCACCTGTGCTCAACTGTGCTAACCCGCAAGCGGGCCAAGAAGCAGGAGCGCGCCGTGTCCTGGGAGTATAAGAAGTTCTCCGGGCAGCGGGCAGGATTTGGTTGTGGTGGGAACGCGGACAGGAGCGAAGGGCGCAGGGCGAAGGCGGCCACAGGTGAGCCATCTTCGCCCCGAAGGCGAGGGTGTCAGTCGCGGACGACGCTGACGTGGTTGACCAGCTGGCGCTCGCCGCGCACGGCCATGAGTGTTTCCTGGGCGAGCTGCTTCAAGTAGTAGCTCGACACGCGACCGGTAATCACCAGAGCGGAGTCGGTTTCTTCGACCGACAACTTGCGGAGGGCAGGATGGGTACTCTGTTTCAGGGCTTGTGCCGCCCGTGAAATGGGTGGAGTCGCAGTCGCCATATCGATCTCTCTCCTTCCCTTGAAAAATGATCACCGCTCGGCAACCGAGGGCAAGTCACCCCGCGCACCACGCCGTGCGCAACTTCTCGCGAACTCGGACAATTGATGATGAAATCGGGTGGCGCCGCGAACTCACACCGGCGGCCATCGCAGGGATGGTCCCACGTTGGGAAGTGTTTGTGCATCCTTGCCTCGAAGGAGTTGCGTCTCGTCGGGCACCACAGGTTGCATCGTAGCGCGGGCCAAAGCCGAACGCAACGATTTTCCGGGAACTTTTTCGGATTCCGATTCTGCCGGCGCTGCGTGAGTGGTGAGTGGTCAGTGGTCAGTGGTTCGGTGCCGAGAAGGCATTGCAGGTCTTCACTCACCACTCACCACTCACCCACTCGCGCAGCGTCAGACCTCGGTCACCAGCACGAGGAGCGAGTGCGGCGCCAGCGCGTAACGCTTGCCCACGGGGACGACAGGCCCGGCCTCCTCGTGCTCTGTGACATCATCTGAGGAGGGCAGACTGGTATCGACCACACGTCGCCACGGTTGGCCCGAGGGCGCGGGCGGCACCCGGAACGCGACCGCCCCGCGCCAGCAGTTGCACGCGAGATAGAAGTCCTGGTCCGGCTCGCGCCCGGTCTGGTTGCCATTCAGGACGAAGGCCAGCGTGCGACTGCTTGGCGAGAAATCGGGCTGGCCCGGCTCGACCCCGTGCCAGATGATGTCCGCTTCGCGGCCGCCATGTGTCCCCGGCGCGCGGAAGAAGGTCTGCCGCCGCAGCGCCGGATGACGCTTGCGCAGGGCGATCAGCAAGCGCGTGAAGCGCACAAAATCGGCATTCTTTTCGGCCAGCGACCAGTCCACCCAGCTCACGTCATTATCCTGGCACCAGGCGTTGTTGTTGCCCTGCTGCGTGCGCAGGAACTCGTCGCCGGACAGCAGCATCGGCACCCCCTGCGACAGCAGCAGCGTCGCCATCAGGTTTTTCGCCTGCCGTCGCCGCAGCGTCAGAATCGCCGGATCCTGCGTCGGCCCCTCGACGCCGCAGTTCCAGCTGTAATTCTCGTTCAGGCCGTCGCGGTTGCCCTCGCCGTTGGCCTCGTTGTGCTTGTAGTTGTAGCTGACGAGATCCCAGAGCGTGAAACCGTCGTGCGAGGTGATGAAGTTGATCGAATGAGCGGGCCGTCGTCCCGGGGTTTCGTACAGGTCGGAGCTGCCGCAGACGCGCGTCGCCAGCAAGCCGCTCAGCCCCGCGTCGCCGCGCCAGAAACGGCGGACGTCGTCGCGGTAATGGCCGTTCCACTCCGACCAGCGCCGCCCGTAGGGAAAACAACCCACCTGATACAGCCCCGCCGCATCCCACGGTTCGGCGATCAACTTGGTGTCCGCCAGCACGCCGTCCTCGACGATCGTCTCGACCAACGGCGGATCGGCCAGGACGTTGCCGTGCTGGTCGCGGCCGAACACCGACGCGAGATCGAAGCGCAGCCCATCGACGTGCATCTCCGCCACCCAGAAGCGCAGGCAGGTCATGATGAGGTCGCGCACCACCGGATGGTTGCAGTTGACGGTATTGCCGCAACCGGAGAAGTTGAGGTATTTGCCGTTCGGACCGAGCAGGTAATACAGGTCGTTGTCCAGGCCGCGGAAGGAATACGTCCGGCCGCGGTCGTCGCCCTCGCCGGTGTGGTTGAAGACCACGTCGAGGAACACTTCGATGCCGGCGGCGTGGAAAGCGCGCACCATCTCGCGGAACTCGGCGACCTGGCCGTGATCCTGCGCCGACGCGGCGTAGGCGGCCTTCGGCGACGCGAAGGCGATGCTGTTGTAGCCCCAGAAGTTACGCAGTTTCACGCCGGTGCGCGGGTTCACAAACGGGCAATCATCCTCATCGAACTCATGGACCGGCAGCAGTTCCACCGCCGTCACCCCGAGGTCGTGCAGGTAGGGAATCTTCTCTGCCAGGCCGGCGAAGGTGCCGGGTTTGGAGACCCCCGAGGACGGATGGCAGGTAAAGCCGCGTACATGGACCTCGTAGATGATCGACTCTTCGAGGGGGATGAGCAGCGGATAATCCTCGCGCCAGTCGAAGGGGCGGCGAATGAAGAGGCTGCGCCGGGTGGAGCCGCGCAGGCCAGGCCGCGAGCCGGGCTCCTCGCGTGCGCCAGCGCCCCAGGCGACGCCGTCGGACAGGGCGGTCGAGGCGGGATCGAGCAGGACGATGCCGGGATCGAAGCGATGACTTTCGCCGCGCGGGCCGTCCACGCGCCAGCCGTAGCGGAACTCACGCGGCAGATCGCCAACGAGGATGTGCCAGTGGTCGCCGGTGCGGTTTTTGCGAGTGTCGAGGAGAAATTCGGCGAGCGGCTCCGGCGCGTCCACAGGGTAGATCACCAGGCGCACGACGGTGCCGTGTCGGCACAACAGGGCGAAGTTGACCCCATCGGCCAGGGCAGTTGCACCAAGCGGGAGCGAACGCCCGCGAGCAGTCCGGTAGGTTTGCATGCCTGCGTGAAGGTGACAAGGTGACCGGGTGACAAGGTGACAAGGTGACAAAAAGGAATGGTCACTGGGTCACCTTGTCACCCGGTCACCTTGTCACCTTGTCATCTTCGTGCCATAATACCGGAAATAGGGGGGTTGGTGGAGGTGCGCCTCTGTCGGCCCGGTCAACAGCGGGGTTTTCCGCTCAATTCGCCTGGACGTCCACAGAAAAAGTCGACGATTTCTGAAAAAAGCGCTTCCCTTCCGTTCGGCAGTTGTTCATGATAACAGCATCTTGCAGTTATCAAGTTCCTCGCCGCAAACACAAAGCCGTGAACCCAGGGAAACGCCGGACCTGACTCGCCTGTCTTCGGCAACCCTGGCCGTCGGCCGGAATTGGCGAGACACCAACAATTTTTCGGAGATTTCGTAGCCTCTTCCGACGCCCTCTGGCATGGAGCGGAAGATCCCCTTTCCCGGGCCCTCGATGAGGGGGACGGGCGGCTCGCCCAGCGGCGTACCGCCCTCTGGCCGGAGAAACCAGTTTTTTCCACGCTGCCAAAATCGTGGTTCCTGTGCTTCGCAAGCAGTTCGTAGTTAGCGGCTCGTGGCCAGAAACGACAGGGTAGTTCCCTGTCTTCTCGAACCACCAACCACCCGCTACGAAGCACTGCGCTCTCTGTGTAAATCCCTGGCGGCACAACGAGCGCAATCAGGTATCCCAGGGCACCCCAAGAATCTGATCCGGAGGAAAACGCAATGGCCGTCGCCCGTAGCGACGAGGGGTCCGGCAATGTCGCTCGCAAACGGACTCCGCGCAAACCCATCGACCCTCAGACCCCGCTGCCCTCCGCGGTGCGTCTGGACGATCTATACCGTCTGCCCATGCCGCGCCTGTTCGGCCTCGCGGAACGCGAAGGGATCGCCGAGCACACCGGCATGAGTCGTGGCCAGCTCATCATGAGCATGGTCCGTCATCAGATCGAGCGCGGCGCCGTCGTTCGCGGCAGCGGCACCCTGGAGGTGCTGCCCGACGGCTACGGCTTCCTGCGCAGCGTCGCCCACAATTATCTCGCCTCACCAGAAGACATTTACGTCTCCCCCAGTCAGATTCGCCGCCTCGGGTTGCGCACCGGCCTGGTCGTCGAAGGGCCGATCCGGCTGCCGGTCGAGGGGCAGGAGAACTTCGCCCTGATGCAGGTCGATGCGGTCAACGGTCACCCGCCCGACGAGCGCGTCGCCGAGACCGGCTTTGAAGACCTGACGCCGCTGCACCCCAACAAGCGCCTGATCCTGGAGACGACCGCCGAGGAACTCGCGATGCGGGTCGTCGACCTGGTGACGCCGATCGGCATGGGGCAGCGCGGTTTGATTGTCTCGCCGCCTCGTGCCGGCAAGACGATCCTCTTGCAGAAAATCGCCCTGAGCCTCATCAAAAATCATCCAGAAGCCCACCTGATCGTACTGCTGGTGGACGAACGCCCCGAAGAGGTGACGGACATGGCCCGCACCGTGGCTGGGCCGACGTCCGAGGTGGTGGCCAGCACGTTCGACGAGCCGTCCGGCGAGCACATTCACGTCAGCGAGATCGCGCTGGAGAAAGCGAAGCGCATGGTGGAGCACGGCAAGGATGTCGTGATTCTGCTCGATAGCATCACGCGCCTGGCACGGGCGCACAACACCGAGGCCCCTTCGGGCGGCAAACTGCTCTCGGGTGGCCTGGACACGAACGCGATGCAGAAGCCGAAGCGCTTTTTCGGGGCGGCACGCTGCACCGAAGAAGGCGGGAGCTTGACGATTCTGGCGACGGCCTTGATCGATACGGGGTCACGCATGGATGAGGTGATCTTCGAGGAGTTCAAGGGCACCGGCAACATGGAACTCCACCTCGACCGTCGTCTCGTCGATAAGCGCGTCTGGCCTGCCATCGATATCAACCGTTCGGGGACGCGCAAGGAAGAGATGTTGCTGCACCCCGGCGAGGTGGAGCGCGTGCGGGTTTTGCGGCGCGTGTTGAGCGACATGCACCCCGTCGAGGCGATGGAGATGCTGACGAGCCGGCTGCGTAAGACGAAGTCGAACGCCGAGTTCCTGATGAGCATGAACATGGCGTGACGGGTCCGAGGTTCCCGCTTGCGGGTTAGCGTAACCAACGCTAACCCGCAAGCGGAAGAGGCCAACCACGAGGGCCGTCTATTTCCTCGGACGTGCTGGCCTGGAAGGAAGATCCTCACGGACCTGGCGAAAAGCCTCCATCAGCATCGGAATGTCGTCACCGGCAAGAGTGACGCGCATGGTTGATCGACTCCTGGCACCGACGACCAGAAAACAACGGTCGTCGAACTCGTCATCCCAGATCAACAAGACAGGGGCCCGTCCAAAGACCCCAAGCGTCAATTCATCAGCCGTTTGTTTCGGCGGAGCGGCCTGGGGCCCGTTGCGCGAAGGCGTGCGCTTCTCCAGGGAGTCCAGCACCTTCTCAACGATGTTCAGATCGAGCAGCCGGAAATACAGGTAGACGGACGGACCTTCAATCTGGGCGTACCATCGCTCCGCCCCCTTGAGGGCCTCATCAATGGATACCTCCCACGATCCAGACGTCCCGATCGCCAAGAGACCAACGCTGTCACTCGCCTGATCGGCTGAGCCCTTCATGATTGCTCCAATCAAGGAGGGCCGCCAGCCTGCTGCACGGCAGGCATCAAATCGTTGAGTTCCTCGATCCGCAACATGCGAATATCCCGGACACACGCGGCGACCCAGGGTAGCGTGCGGGCCAGATCCATCGCGGCCAGCACGCAGGTGACTGACGTCACCGCATCACCACCGAAGTAGACGCTCCCTTGTTGCCAGGTGAACCCGTGGCGTTGCAAAACGCGGCGGATCTCCAGGTAGGCGTTGTTGTAGGGATCGCCATAGTTCGCCCGCAACGCCTCGATGTCCATGTCGAATGCGATCGCGTACACGCGGCCAGCCCTCCAAAACTCCCCAGGAAGGCCTTGCTTGACTTGCGGCTGCGGTCCCAGAGTGACGCCTACGGCCATGCGAAGATCCCTCCACGATTGTCGCCAGGATGCCTCTCATTATCCCGCGAGGACTGTTCCTGTCAAGGAAACAACAACCTCGGCCGGTCCGCGAAATCCGTCCGCCGCTGGTGCTGCCTGCTGCTCTTTGTGCTGCCGCTCCTTACAATCTCCGCATGGGCACCCCCAACCTCCCCATCCCACCGACCCGCGTGCGCCTCGGCGTGCTCGGCTTCCTCTGCAGCCTCTCTCTACTCACCTATCTCGACCGCGTTTGCATCATGCGCGTGCGCGGCAACATCGAGACCGACCTCAACATTGATCCGGTCCAGATGGGCCTTGTGTTTGCCGCTTTTGCGGTCGGTTATGGCGTCTTTGAGGTGCCCGGCGGTTGGATGGGCGACGTCTGGGGACCGCGCCGCGTCCTCACCCGTATCGTCCTCTGGTGGAGCCTCTTTACCGCTCTGACCGGCCTGATTTTCCCGAGCACGCAGTGGCCCTGGTTCGCGCTCGCGGCCATGCTGACCGTGCGCTTCCTGTTCGGCTGCGGCGAGGCGGGGGCGTACCCCAATGTTGCGCGCGTCGTCGGCTCGTGGTTCCCTTATCGCGAACGCGGGCTGGCGCAGGGGGCAGTCTGGATGTCCGCGCGCCTCGGCGGAGCGATCGCGCCGGTCGTGATCGGCGGGCTCAGTTACTTTCTGGGAGGTTGGCGGCAGGCGTTCTGGGCTCTCGGCATCTTTGGCGCTGTCTGGTGTGTCCTGTTTTACTTCTGGTTCCGCGACCGGCCGGAGGACAAGCCAACTTGCAACCAGGGCGAGCGCGACCTGATCCGCCAGGGACCATACTCCTGGAAAGCAGAGCAGGCGGGCGTCGCCCATCCGAAGGCGCCCTGGGGGCAACTCCTCCGCAGTCCCAGTCTGTGGTTCCTCTGCCTCGCCTCGTTCGGCGTCAGCTTCGCCTGGTACTTCTTCCCGACATGGCAGCCGCGCTACCTGGAGGATTACCATCGCCTCACCCCGAGTCAATCGCAGTGGTTGACCGGCCTGCCGTTTTTGTGCGGGGCCTGCGGAGCGCTCATTGGCGGTTTCCTGTCGGACTGGCTCATCCGCATCACCGGCAGCCGTCGCTGGGGCCGCAGTCTGGTCGGATTGTTCGGCTTCAGTGGGGCGGGGGCGTGCCTGTTCTGCGTGGCCCTCCTGGACCTCAGCGCGGGGCAGGCGGTGACGCTGCTGTGCCTGGCGTTCTTCATCAACGATCTGGCGATTCCGCCCATCTGGGCCGCCACCACCGACATCGGCGGTCGCTACGCCGGCACCGTCGCGGGCATCATGAACATGGCCGGCTGCGTCGGCGCTGCCCTCAGCCCGGCGCTGACGCCGATTCTCCTGGAGGAGCCGCTGCTCGCGGGCGGCGGGTGTGCGGCCGGCGCGCACGCGCTCGTCTTCGGGGAAACCGTCCCGATCGTCACCCGCTGGGGTTTTGTCTTCGGCGTCTTCGCCACGGCCTGGATCGTCGCCGCCCTCGCGTGGCTCGGCATCAACGCCAGCAAGCCCATTGTCCACGAACCGGCTCCCCCTACAACAACGACACCCGAAACCGGGATTCGCGAAGCACAATGAACCGTCAGCACACCCGGAACGAAGAACGAGAATCGAGAATCGAAGATCGAGGATCGAGGATCGAAGGTTGCGGCTTGTCGTTTCGCGATCCTCAATCCTCGATCCTCAATCCTCGAAGGCGGCCTTATGCTCGGTCCCATCTTTGCTCGCGAGGCCCTGACCCTCCCACGCCGGGCGCGCCACTACGCGATGCGCACGGTCTACTTCGGCCTGTTGTGGATCCTCGGTCTCACCGCCTGGCAGGCGGTCGTCGGCTGGGACCG
>DASPXY010001568.1:0-4981 GCA_035637055.1 Gemmataceae bacterium
TCGGGCAGTCGGCATAGTGCTGATCGAAAACGACGCTCTCGGCGGCGAGGCGATCAAGGGCCGGCGTGGCGACCCACTCGTTGCCGTAGCAGCCGACATAGCCGAGGTGCAGGGCGTTGGTGTGCAGGACGATGACTTTCATACCGTGGCATCATACAGGGCGCGGCGGGAAAAAGAGCAGTGGGCCACAACAAGGGATTCGTCTTGCACCACGGCTCGGCGCGATTCACAATGATGGGAGGTGAAACGGAACGCCGTCGTCCCGTTCACGCCCCAACCAACACGCAATACCACGCGCCGCCAGGGAAGCATGAGCACACACACACCTGGTCAAGAGCTACACGACAGGGCAACCCGTGGCGAGAGCCTCTCTACCGAGGAGCGCGCGCAACTCGACGCGTGGTATGTGCAACTCGATCACGAGGAAGGAACCGCTCTCGCCGGGGCCGCGCCTCCGGGAAGCCTCACGACCCTGCGAACCCAGATCGAGACGGCCCTGGGGCAACTCGCGACTGTCACTCAGCACATCCAGGCTCTGACCGCTGAGAACGCGGCTGTGCGTCAGGAGATCGCTGCCTTGCAACGCTTGCTGGCGCAGAAGCCAATCCTGCAACCGACATGACTCTTTCCCAAGCTCTCTGGGAGCAGGTTCGCCAGCGTGCCAACGGCGCCTGCGAGTATTGCGGCGTCACGGAAAGGGATAGCGGCGGCCCGCTCACTGTGGATCACTACCAACCGCAGGCACAAGGCGGCTCGGACGATCCACCGAACCTGGTGTACTGTTGCTGGCGGTGCAATCTGTACAAGGCCGATTACTGGCCGTCACAGCCGAGGGGGTGTTCTTGTGGAACCCGCGCAAGGAACCGGCGGCAACGCACTACCTTCTGCTCGCGGATGCCACCCTCCACGCCCTGACACCCGTCGGTGCTTTCACGCTCCAGCGGTTGCGGCTCAACCGTCTTCCGTTGGTGGCGTACCGCCGCCACAAACAGATGCAAGCCGACGAACTGCGGCTCCTGGAGCAGTACCGCGAGGTCGTGACCGCTCTGGAGCACTTGCAGCGTCAGCACACCCTTTTGCTGCAAGAACATCGCGCTTTGCTGGAAGAACAGCGCACCTTGGTGAGGTCGTTGCTGCCCCGCGAAAAGCACAACTGACGGTGTGATAGCCAAGCAATAAAAAGTTCAAACGCGAGCGGCAATCGCGAAAAACTCGGACAGGGGCTGACAATGACCAGGCCCCGTTGCGTTGCCTCACGCTGCCGCGGCGGGTATCATCGACAGTACACCGTTTCGCCGCGCGGGGGGACATCTCATGCCCGAACCGATGGGCTTCTTCACCGACACCACCGTCTGCATCGGCTGCAAGGCGTGCCAGGTCGCCTGCCACCAGTGGAACGACCTGCCTGCCGGCCACGGACCGCAGCGCACCAGCCTGCCCGTCCTGAGCGGCGACAGCTACGACAACACCGGCAGTTTCTCCGACGTCAACTGGCGGCACGTCAAGTTCATCGAGGAGTTCAGCGCCGACCCCAACCGCACCAGCGCCGCCTGGCTGATGATGTCCGACGTGTGCAAGCATTGCGTCAACGCTCCGTGCCTGGAGGTCTGCCCGACCGGCGCCATCCTGCGCACCGAGTTCGACACCGTCTTCATCAACGAGCCGACCTGCAACGGCTGTCGCGACTGCGTCGGCGCCTGTCCGTTCGGCGTCATCCACATGAGCGAGCGGAAGCACGTCGCCCAGAAATGCACCCTGTGCTACGACCGCCTCCAGAAAAACCTCACGCCCGCCTGCGCCCAGGCATGCCCGACACAATCGATCCGCTTTGGGAAAATTAGCGAATTGAAGCCGCTCGCCGAGGCCCGCGTCAATCAGCTCAAGCGTGAGGGCGTCACCCAGGCACAGCTGTACGGCGCCGACGACAAGGTGCTCGGCGGACTCAACGCCTTTTATCTGCTCGTCGATAAGCCGGAGAAATACGGCCTGCCCTCGGATCCCAAGTTGCCGAGCCGGAACGTGCCGCGGTCGTCGTTCTGGAGCATCTTCGCGGCCCTGCTGACGGGTTTGGGCGTGCTGTTCTCCTTCCGCAACCGCGGCAACGCCGCCCGCGTTGTGGCACGGTCTCCTGACCGTGCCACTTCGCCGACCGCAGGTCTCCCTGGATTCTCGGAGACCTCCGGTCAGCCTGGTGGCACGGTCGGGAGACCGTGCCACAACACGAGCGAGGCGATCACCGCGAACCCGGCGGAGGGCCAGCCATGAATCTCTTCGTGGCCGATCCCGATTGGGGCTGGTGGATCGTCGGCTACTTCTATCTCGGCGGCATCGCAGCGGGAGCGTACTTCCTGGCGACGCTCGTGGAGTTCTTCGGCGACGACGACGATCGAGTGCTGACGCGCGCCGGCTATCGCATCGCCTTCCCACTCGTGGCGGTCTGCGGCCTGGTCCTGACGCTCGATCTCGAACGGCCGGAGCGCTTCTGGCACATGCTGCTACAGTCGGAAACCTGGCTGCCGATGCTCAAGCCCTGGTCGCCGATGTCGATCGGTGCCTGGGCGCTGTTCCTCTTCGGCGGAATGAGCTTCCTGTCGTTCGTGGCCAGTTTTCGGCCCGAGGGATGGCTTGCGCGGCGGTTGCGCTCGCGGCCCTGGGGAACGATCTACCACGGGGTCGGCTGCGCCGTCGGCTTCTTCATCGCGTCGTACACGGGCGTGCTGCTGAGCGCGAGTAATCAACCCGTCTGGAGCGTGAGCGAATGGATCGGCGCCCTCTTCCTGGCATCGTCGGCATCGACGGGGATGGCGGCGGTGCTGCTGCTGAACCATTGGCGGCGACATGCGGTGAGCGCCGAGTCGCTGGAGCGGCTGGAGCGCGCCGACCTGTGGGCGCTGGGGCTGGAACTGGCGTTCTTCGTGATTTTTCTGGCGTCGCTCGGCGGCGCCCTCGTGCCGATCCTGGAGAGCGGACCTGGGCTGCTGCTGATCGTCGGTACTCTGTTCGTCGGCGTGCTGCTCCCCCTGGGCATTCACCTGACACCGGGGATCAGGGGCCATTGGCGTGCGCCGGCGGCGGCGGTCTTTGCCCTGGTTGGGGGGCTGGTGTTGCGTTACGGCATTGTCAAGCTATCGCCGACCTTGCTGGCGCTCCGGGGTCAGGTGCCAGTGGAGCAGCTGACGCAGTCCCTGGTGACCGCCTGGCAAGGCGCTGTCCTGCTGGCCGGCACCTGTCTGCTCGGCTTGCTCCTGGTGCTCGCGCTGCAGGTGCGGTTCGCCTTCTCTTCGGGGCAGACGCTGGCCGCCAACGCTGCCCTGGTCGCGATAGCGGTCGTGGTCGCGTTCTACGCCAGCGCCTCACCGGAGACGGTGCGTGCGTTTCGGTCGATCGGGCATATCAGCGTGTCGCCGGAGGATGGCCGGCCGCGCGGCGGTGGCGTCGGCGCCAGCGCGCAGAATCGACCGCACCCGGTACGACCACCCAGCAAAATTCTTGAGGGTGCCGCACCATGAGCGCAATCCCAGGTGAGGAGCCGTTGCGACCGCGCGACCTCGCATTACTGTTGCTGGCGTCGGGCGATCTGCGGCCGCGCCAGCGGGCGCGCGATCAGCAGGCCGACACCGCCGGCCTGGACCTGAAGCGGCGCGTGCTCGATTGTCTGGCGGCGCTGGATCCAGAACCGGCCGAACTGGAGGCGGCGCTGGTTCGCATCATCGAGGAGATGGGGCCGCCGCTGGGGCCGACGCGAGCCATCGCGACGCTGGTGCGCGACGAATGGCAAACGGCGTGCCTGGCGCCGGAGTGGATCTTGCATCTCCTCCACGAGGGGACGGCGACCCAGACGGAAAAACCGCGCCGCCGACGCACATGAGCCGGCCGCAAGCGGATCAGGAGAAGGCGATGCTGCCGCAAGCATCCGAGGCCACGCTGGAACTCGCCAGGCTCATCGAGAAGCGGCCTACCCTACGGGCACATGGCGAATTGCTGACTCAACTCCTCCACGTTCTCTTCGACGAACCATGTCGCGAGAGCCTGCCCGCGCTGCCGCTCGAAAAAGCCAGGGCGAAACTTGAGGGCGGTATCCCACTCTTACGCGGCGAAGAACTACGCCTCGATGAGTCGATGTTTCGTGCCCGTTGGGCGGCTGTGTGCGCTGCCTTCGAGCGGCATCAGGACGCTGAGTCGCTGCGGGCGCTCGCAACGGCGCTCCAGCAAAATCGTCTGTCACCGCGGGAATTGCTCGGTGACGTGCTCGGCGGCCGTCCCGAGGAGATCCACCGCCGCGCCGAACTGCTGACCCTCGACCCGCTCCTGACGGCGACGGTCCTGCGATTGACGCTCTTTCCGGTGCTGAGTCGCTGGGCGGTTGCTTTGGCTCCGCTGCGACAAGGCATCCGTTGGGAGCACGGTTTCTGCCCGACCTGCGGCAGCTGGCCGCTGCTGGGCGAGTTCCGCGGCCTGGAGCAACTCCGTTTCCTCCGTTGCGGATTGTGCGCCTCGGCATGGGAGTTTCCGCGTCTGCAGTGTCCTTTTTGTGGCGAGCGCGACCACCGACAGCTCGGCTACCTTCACGCGGAGGGCGAGGAAGCCAGTCGCCGGGCGTGTACTTGCGACACCTGCCGCAGCTATGTCAAAATGGTCGCGACGCTGACGCCGCTGAGCGAAGCGGGCCTGCTGGTCGCGGATCTGGCGACGATGCACCTCGACCTCGCGGCGGCGGAACGAGGCTACCTCGTGGGGTAGCCCTCAGCCAGTCTCGCTCTTTTTGTTGGCGAAGAGACTCAGCGATGCGGTATGAGATTATCGTGGACCATGTTGCCCGCATCTGTGTCTGGCAGACACGGCAGCACTTTGGCATAATGTATCGGGACTTGGACGTTGCAGCCTCCCTGCGACACCGGATCGACAGTTGGATCGACCGACACATTGAGTTGCATGATCAGGCCCAAGACGACCCGGAAACATACGCCGGGTGGCTGGACTA
>DASPXY010001569.1:0-4000 GCA_035637055.1 Gemmataceae bacterium
CGCGGTCTTCATCAGTTTCTTCCTCGGCAAGCAGGTGCTCGCCTTCATTGCCGCCCCGGTCGAGCAGCAGCTGGGCGAATTCCACGCCCGCCGCGTCCGCCAGGTTGCTCAGAGTTTGCGGGAGAACGACCCCACACTCAAACAGAAGAACCTCCTTACGCCTCAAGAACTGTTTTTCCCACGCGACCAGCTTCAGGAGCAGTTAGGCATCCCGCTCAATCCCAAGACCGTCATGGAGGTCCGCGAGGACGAACTGGCCGACCCGACGGGCGAGGGGCTGTTTGGGCCAGGCGTGGCTCAGGGGGCGCTGGGGAACCGGCGCGAGTACATTGTGCTGACCCCCTCTTATCGACCGCTGGATCAGGCCATCGCGAATAGCATGGCGGAGAAGGAAGTCGGCCGCCGGCCGGTACTCTCGACGCTGAACGTGCAGGAAGCGTTTGTCGTGTTCTTCAAGGTGTGCATCGTCACCGGCTTTGTCCTGGCGAGTCCGTGGGTCTTCTATCAAATCTGGGCGTTCGTCGCCGCCGGGCTCTACCCGCACGAGAGGCGTTACGTCAACGTCTTCCTGCCGTTCAGCCTGGGGCTATTCCTGGTCGGCGTGCTGGTCTGTGAGTTCCTGGTGATGCCCAAGGCGGTCGAGGCGCTGCTGTGGTTCAACGAGTGGCTCGGTCTGGAACCGGATTTGCGACTCAACGAGTGGCTCGGCTTCGCGGTCTGGATGCCGGTGATCTTTGGCCTGTCGTTCCAGACGCCGCTGGTGATGCTTTTTCTGGAGCGTATCGGCCTCATGACGGTCGAAGCCTACAGCAGCAAGCGGCGCATCGCCTGGTTTTTGATGGCAATTTTCGCTGCCGTCATCACGCCGTCAACGGATGCGTTCAGCATGTTGTTCCTGTGGGTGCCGATGAGCATGCTGTACGAGCTAGGCATCTGGCTGTGCCGGTTCTCACCGCGGAAGCCCGAACTGGACGTCGATGTGCCGGAGTCGGAAGCGATGGTTGAAGTGTAGCCCCTGCGGGGAAATCCGAAATCCGAATGTCGAAATCCGAAACAAATCCGAAATCCGAACCAGAAAACAAAGCCACGAGGGTTTCGGATTTTCTTCTTTAGTATTCGGATTTGTTTCGGATTTCGTGTTTCGGATTTCGGATTTTGAGCGGAATGACACTACCCACGGTCTACCTGGTCGGCGCTGGCCCTGGCAATCCGGGGTTGCTGACGGTGCGCGCCGTTGAGTGTCTGGCCCAGGCTGACCTCGTGTTGTACGACAAACTCGCCCCGGCGCGAGCGCTGGAGTATGCGCCCCCCACCGCCGAGCGTATCTGCGTCACCGAACTGGCCGACTGCCACGTCGAACGCCATGCGCCCGTGCAGCGCACCATGATTGAGGCGGCACGCCAGGGTCGGCGCGTGGTGCGCCTCAAGGGTGGCGACCCGTACCTGTTCGGCCGCGGCGGCGAGGAGGCCGAGGCGCTGCGACAGGCGGGGATTCCCTTCGAGGTCGTGCCGGGCGTGACGGCGGCGCTCGGGGCGGCGGCCTACGCCGGCATCCCCTTGACGCATCGACTCCACGCCAGCGCCGTCGCACTGGTCACCGGACACGAGAACCCCGCCAAGCCCGAAAGTGCCCTCGACTGGGCGGCCCTGGCCCGCTTCCCCGGCACTCTGGTCGTATACATGGGCGTGTCGCGCCTGGCGAAGGTCGTGGCCGCTCTGCTGGAGAATGGGAAGGACGGCGCGACGCCGGCGGCCGTCGTCCACTGGGCGACGACGGGCGAACAGCAGACGGTCGAGGCGCCGCTGCGTGACCTGCCTGGCGCAGTGCGCTGGTCGGGCGTGGCGGCGCCTGCGCTCATCTTCGTCGGGCCGGTGGTGGCGCTGCGATCGCACCTCGCCTGGTTCGAGCAGCGGCCGCTGTTCGGCAAGCGCGTCCTGGTGACGCGGCCGCGTCGCCAGGCTGGCGACCTGGTTCGCCGCCTCGAACTGCTCGGCGCACTGCCGTTCGTCCTGCCGACGGTAGAAATTGGGCCGCCGGTCGATTGGAGCCCGGTCGATCAGGCCCTGGATCGGCTCAGAGACTATCAGTGGTTGGTATTCACGAGCAGTAACGGCGTTCACGCCTTTGTCGAGCGGCTGCGTACACGTGGACGCGATCTGCGTGCCCTGGGCGGACTGCGCCTGGCGGCCATCGGGCCGAGCACCGCCGATGCGCTGCGCGGCTACTATCTCGAGCCGGACGTGGTGCCGGCGGAGTATGACTCCGAGGGGCTGGTCGCGGCGCTGCGGGAGCGGGTCGCCGGTCAGGTGGTGCTGCTGGCGCGGGCCGACCGCGGTCGCGAGGTGCTCCGGGACGAGTTGAGCAAGGTGGCCCAGGTAGAGCAGATCGCCGTCTACTCCCAGAAGGACGCCGTCGATACCGCTGCCCCCGCGCTGGACTGTTTCCGCCGAGGAGAAATCGAATATGTGACAGTAACGAGCGCCAATATCGCCCGTGCGCTGGTGCGAGAGTTGGACGAGGTGTGCCGGGCGCGGTTGGCGTCGGGACAGGTCAAGCTGGTAAGTATCAGCCCGGTGACGAGCGCGGCGGTGCGGGAGTTGGGCCTATCGGTCGCGGCGGAGGCGACGGAGTACACGATGACGGGCGTGATCGACGCGCTCGTGCGGTTGGCGGCCGGAAACCCCTCCCCCCAACCCCCTCCCCGCAGCGGAGAGGGGGAGTAAGCCAGTTCTTCTCCCCTCTCCGCTGCGGGGAGGGGGTTGGGGGGAGGGGTGTTAAGTAACCAGTTAGCGCAGATCCTGAAAGGCGTCCCACCCGAGATAGAGGACGACGCCGCAGGAAATAACGGCCAGGACATCGACGAGGCGGTTGAGGCCACCGAAGGGGAAACGGACGACAAGGTCAAGAAGGAACAATAGGAGCAAGAACCCGGCAACTCCCATGGAGGCCCAGCACATCCACTTTTCCATCGACAGCCCTTTCACGGCCCGCATATGACGTGATCTCTGGTGGCACCCGACGATCGGGCGACTGATGTCTGGCGAAGGTC
This sequence comes from Gemmataceae bacterium, assembly GCA_035637055.1. Taxonomy (GTDB): domain Bacteria; phylum Planctomycetota; class Planctomycetia; order Gemmatales; family Gemmataceae; genus DASPXY01. The sequence goes on from DASPXY010001569.1 coordinate 3,051, forward strand.
TACCTGCCTCCTCTGTAACTTTGCGCCATTGTAGCGGTTGGCGCGACCGCTGCAACCACCGGGTGGCACGGAAAACGCACTCTTCGGAGAAAGGGGAGCGCAGCGCCCCTAAAGGTGGTGCAAGTCTCCCCTCTCCCCTTGCGGGAGAGGGGTTGGGGGTGAGGGGAAAACGCCGAGGACTGTTCCCGGGCATTCACCCCTCACCCCCAACCCCTCTCCCGCAAAGGGAGAGGGGAGGAGAACGGACTCGCATTTCCGACCTGCTGCCGTTATAACCTCCCTGCCGTCCGTGCCGATGGTAGCGACGGACGGGCGGCGACGCGGCGACTATCCTCGTCGTTCACGTCCGTAAGGAGCGGGAGAAGATGCCGTGGCCGCGCCCGTCCACTCGTTGAACTGGTACGCCGGCTGGCTACTGCTGCTGAGTGCCTTCAGCACGGGCGCTGTCCTTGGGCTGTTCTTCCACCGCGACGACTTCCTGGGCGGCTATCCCGGCTTCCGCCGGCGCTTGGTGCGGCTGGGCCACATTGCCCTGGCGGCGTTGGGGATGCTCAACCTCCTCTACGCCCTGTCGCCGTGGCCGTCGCCCTCGCTGTGGCAGGCCGAGGCCGCCTCGGTTTGTTTCGTGCTGGGCGGAGTCTCCATGCCGCTCGTCTGTTTCCTGTCGGCGTGGCGCATGCCCTGGCGGCATCTCTTCTTCATCCCCGTGACGGCCCTGGTGCTGGCCGTCGTGTTCACTCTGACCGGAGCGCCCCAATGAAGATCGGTTTCCTCGCGATGAGCGGGATTCGCGCCCATGACAAGAAGCTCCTGGAACTGGGGCTGACAATGCCTGGCGTCCTCAAACGCAGTCAGGTGGTCGCGTCCCTGCCGAGCCTTGGTCTGCTCTACCTCGCGGCGGTGACACCCCCCGGTCACGAACTGCATTACTTCGAGGCATCCGGCGACGG
>DASPXY010001570.1:0-2256 GCA_035637055.1 Gemmataceae bacterium
GCAGGGGAGGGGGTTGGGGGGAGGGGTCTTCGCATAGGCGACGCTGGTGTCAGTCCGGCATGCTTCTTGCTCCTTTCACTTGGCGAGACGTCCCTTGAGTTGAGAGACGCACGGACACACGCAGTTTGAAAGGGGGAATAAGCGATGGCACGAGGCGATAAATCGGCGTACACGGAGAAGCAGAAACGCAAGGCCGAACACATTGCGGAAGGGTACAAGGAGCATGGCGTTTCGGCGGCAGAGTCAAAAAGGCGAGCGTGGGCCACGGTCAACAAGGAATCCGGGGGCGGCAAGAAGTCCGGCAGCGGCCGCGGCCAGGCCGAATCGCACGCCTCCAGCAAGAAAGGCGGCAAACTCGGTGGAGCGGCGTCCGCGGCGCGCTCCGCGGCCGAACGCTCAGCCTCGGCGAAAAAAGCGGCCCGGACGCGGGCGCGCAACCGCAAGGCTGCTGCGTCCTCCTGATCGCAGCAGCAACGGGCGAGCTACTCTGGCCTCGCCCGTTGCTCTGCTCACCAGTTACTTCCCGCCCTTGGGAGCTGTGCCCCAACCGCACACCCTCGCTACCGAACTGCACACCTAGAACCGCCTCAAGCCCAAACCGTTAGCGCCTCGAATGCTGAGCGGCGCCGTCGGCACTTTCGGCACAGTTTGCGCGTCCGCCTGACCCTTCAAGAGGCAGCTACGGACATGGCAATCTCGGGGTCGGAATGGGTAAGGTATAATAATGCTCACTGGACCTGTGGCCCCTTCCTTACCCAGGACACGACCGTGACACAACTCACTCAGCGAGAACTCTTTGAGGAACCGGCCCGCTCGACCCAGCAGACTGCCGGACTATTCGCGGAGGTCGTCTTCGATCGGCCGCTCGACCACGCTTACAGTTATGCCGTGCCCGAGCAACTCCGCGAGGCCATTGCCGTCGGCAAGCGCGTCCAGGCGCCGTTCGGCAAGGGCGATCGGGCGACGGTCGGCTACTGCGTCCACCTGACCGAGACGCCACCGCCGTGCGCTTTCAAGGAGTTGCTGCGCGTCGTCGATGATGAGCCGCTGCTCGACGCGAACCTGCTGCGCCTGACGCGCTGGATGGCCGACTACTACCTGTGCGGCTGGGGCCAGGTGCTGAGCGCGGTCGTCCCCGCTGGCGCCAGGGAGCAGGCCGGCACGCGCGCGACGATCTTTCTTGAAGCCATCCCCGAAGCGGAATTGCCGCAACCACCGCCGAAACTCACCGCCAAGCAGACGGCCGCGCTGGAGCAACTGCGCCAGCAAGGCAAACCGGTCGAGTTGCGCAGGCTGGCGCGCCTGGTCCGCTGCGGCACCGGCCTGCTCGAAACGCTGGTCGAGAAGGGACTGGCCCGGCGCGTCGTCCGCCGCGTAGACACGTTCGGCGGTCAAAAGCCCACGGGTTGCAATCCGGGGACTTCGGACGCCTCCGAGCCAGCAATCGAGTTGAACGCCGACCAGCAGCGCGCCTGGGCGCCGCTCGAAGAGGCCGTCCGGCAAGGCGGTTTTCGGGCGTTTCTGCTCTACGGCGTGACCGGCAGCGGCAAGACGGAACTCTACCTGCGCGCCATCGAAGAGGTGCTCAAGCAGGGCAAGGAAGCGCTGGTGCTCGTGCCGGAGATCAGCCTGACGCCGCAGACGATCCAGTGTTTCCGCGGTCGGTGTGGTGAGGTGGCAGTTTTACACAGCCACCTCGGCAACGCCGAGCGCGGCAGCCACTGGCGGCGGATCAGTTCCGGCCAGGTGCAGGTCGTTGTTGGTGCGCGCAGTGCCGTCTTCGCGCCGACGCGCCGCCTCGGCCTGATCGTGATCGACGAGGAGCATGAAGGGAGTTTCAAGCAGGAGGCGACGCCGCGCTACCACGCCCGCGACGTGGCCGTGATGCGCGCCCGCCTGGAGGGCATTCCGATCATCCTTGGCTCGGCGACGCCGGCGCTGGAGACCTGGCACAACGCCGAGCGCGGGGCCTACACGAAACTGACGTTGCCCAGCCGTGTTTTGGATCGGCCTTTGCCGCAGGTGGGCCTGATCGACCTGCGCCACGACATGCCGCGCGGGGCGCCGTTCCAGGCGTTGAGCCCTGCCCTGGAGTCGGCGATGCGGCACGCGCTCGGGAGCGGCGGCCAGGTCATCCTGATGCTGAACCGCCGCGGCTTCTCGACGCACATTCACTGCCCGGGCTGCGGCCACGTCGAGTCGTGCAAGTTCTGCGACCTGGCGCTGACTTTCCATCGCGAACGGCACATCATGCTT
>DASPXY010001571.1:0-3384 GCA_035637055.1 Gemmataceae bacterium
TGGAGCGCAGCACGAACGGCTCGATCAGTCGTTCCAGATCCTTGCGGAGCAGTTCGCCATCGAAGCCGACCGCCTCGCCGCTGTCGTCCTTGCACAGGTATTCGATGCTCACCTCGACGGCGTCCTCGCGCGACAGCCGGATCTTGGCTTGCTCGGCGGCCAGTTTGAGTTTGGCAAAAGCCGCCCGCCAGCGCGCGTTGCCGCGGCGGAAATCGGGCAAGGCGTGCTGGCGCAGGAGAGCCGGCACGAACGATTGCTCGACGATCGCCCAATCAATCAGTTTGCCGCCCAGGCAGCGATCACCGCCGTGGTTGACGACCCGGAACAGGCCGTCGCGGAGCTGGATGACCGCGGCATCGAAGGTGCCGCCGCCCAGGTCGTAAACCATCCAGTAGACGTTGTCGCGCGTGCTCTGGAAGCCGTACGCCAGGGCGGCGGCGATTGGCTCCTGCAGCAGTGGACTGGCCGTCAGACCGGCGAGTTGCGCGGCCTTGCGCGTGGCGTCGCACTGCGGCAAGTCGAAGTCGGCCGGCACGGTGATGACGGCCGCCACGACCTCCTCGCCGCGCCGCTGCCGCACGTCGCCCAGAAGCGATTTCAGCACCTCGGCGGACAATTCCTCGGGCTTGAGTCGCCGTCCGGAGCGCTGGAAGACTTTTTCGGCCGCCTTGCCCATCTGCAACTTGAACTCGATGGCCGCATTCTCGTCGTCGGCCTCGAACTGCTCGCGGGCACGGCGGCCGACATGGAGGCGCCCATTACGATCAATCCAGACCGCTGAAGGGGTGTACTCCAGGCCCTCGTTGTTGCGGACGATCTCGGCGTCCGCGCCGGTGCTGCAGGCGATGCAGCTATTGGTGGTGCCCAGGTCGATGCCGAAATCAATGGTGGTCCGAGTCATATTTCCGAATCTCCGTGGCCGTCGGGCGTCTCCGCGGTGAGAGGCGTGCCCACGATAACCTCGCCCAGCTGCAGCGGCTGCGTGCGGCAGTAGATGGTCGGCTTGAGGGTTTCGATCACCTGTTCGCGCTGCACGTCCGCCGTCGGCTGAAAGGCGAGGACGCGCAGCGACTTGCCGGGGTCGTAGGCTTCGCCGGTATGGTCGCGCACTTCCAGTCCGGCCTCGGTGAGCCTGTCCCAGAGGGCTTCGAGGTCGCGGCGGATGCGGCGCGTCTGGTCGCCGCTCGCGTCGGCCCCGGCCGGGACGCGCCGCCGCAGTCGCCAGAGGCCGGTCACGATGTCGGCCAGCAACTCCGACCACTCGCTGTCCGTGAACACGCCGAACTCCTCTTTTTCGCTTGCGGGTTAGCGCTGGCAGTGCTAACCCGCAAGCGGGTCTGCGGTATCGTCGTCCACTGATCCTTAGACCCCAGACGGTCGGGCGCCGAGGGCCCACCCCTCCGCGAGCCTTCGCTCGATCTCCGGATAGCGCAGTTTCTCCGACTCGGGCTGCACCCCGGGCTCCAATTGTCCCATCATCTTGCGGAGATCCCAGACGCGGTGCAACTCGTAGCACTTCGGACAGCGCGGCACGTCCACGATCAGTTGATACCAGTGGACCTCCGAGCCGCCGTAAACCCGTTTCTGCACGACATGGTTGTGCATCCAGATGCGGATTTCCGAACCGACGTCGGTGAAGCGCCGCTGACAGAACCAGCACAGCGAACGCTGGGCGGAGGCCACGTCCTCGTAGAGCAGTTCACGCTGTTCGACGCTGAGAGGGATCGGCAATATCCTCTGAAACAGCAGCAGTCCCGCGCGCCAGTTATCCGCCTGGTTGGCGCCGGCCTCGGTCTGGCACAAGCGCTGGATCCGGGCGCGGATGGGCTTGAGGGCCAGGCGGACGGCGGTGCTGGCGGCCGTGTCAAAGCCTGCCCGGCTCAGGATGTCCTTGTGCCGCGCCATGTCCGCCGCCGCGCCCCGCTCCGCCGCCCGCAGCGCCAGCTGGGCGTTGATGCCCAGGAGGGCCACCGGCAGATGTTCGCGGAAATGGAAGGCCAGGTCGGTCTTCAACTGCGGTTCGTTGCGAGTACGGATGCGCTCCTTGACCAGCTCCCAGAACTCGCCCTGCTCCAGCAGCGCCTTCCAGGCCAGGAGCGCCTCGGCCCAGCAGCGGTCGCGTTGCTCCGCACGGACGCTGCTCGTGGGCTGTGCTTCGCCGGCGATGCACTCCAGGTCGAGAGCCAGCACGTGCATCAGTACCGCGAGGTTGTGACGCGCCACGGCTCCCGCAGCATCCGGACCAGCCGCCGTCTGCCAGGCCGTGCGAGCCGCGCTGAAGTCCCCACGAGCGAGGGCCGGCAATGCGGGGTCATTCGCGGCCGGCCAGAACCAGAAGAACTCGTCGAAGAAGCGTTTTTCGGGCTCACGAAGCCGTTCGACCGCCTCGCGCACCGCAGCCAGGTCGGCGGGCGGCGTCAGCGGCAACAGGCCGGCGGCCTCAGCGGCACTGCTGCCGAGCTTCTGGCGCATTTGCAAGCGTTTCCACTGGCGGTCGATGTCGCGCAGGGTCGCATCGACCGCCAGATTGGTGACCCGGAACGCATTGCCGCGATAGAGTTCGGGCTGGAGGCCCTGTCGAAGCCTTTCCCACTCGCTCATGGCGTCGATCTCTTGGTTCGCCCGAGGGTTTCGGTTGGTGGAGAGCAACAGAGCCGATCTATCGTAGACTGGTACCGGGAGAGTTGCAAGCGCTTCGTCGCCTGCTGGCGAAGGCGACGCGGCCGCGTTAAGATACGGCCATGAACAGCGAGATCGCCAAGCTCCTCGAACTGGCCCGCTCCGGCCAGCCCGATCCCTTCCAGCAACTCGTCCACACCCTGCGCCGCGAGGGCGAAAAAGACGTCGAAGCGCTCCTGGATTACCTCGAAGCCGACGACGAAACCCTGCGCCGCGCTGCCGTCGCCGCCGCCCAGGGCCGCACCGAGCCCGAAGTCCTCGACGCCGTCGCCGACCTGGCGCACGATCCCTCGCCGACCGTCCGCCTCAACCTCGCCTACGCCCTGGGCGACGTTCCCGCCTGGCCGCTTGATAGCGCCGTCGAGCAACTGCTGCTCGACACCGACGTGCCCGTGCGTCAGGCCAGTGTCTGGGCTGCGCGCCGCCGGCCGGTCCTGCACGGCCTTCTGCTGCGCCGCCTGTTCGAGGACGACAACATCTGGGTGCGGATCGACGTCGCCAACGCCCTTGCCGACGTTGCCGCCCGCGCCGCCCTGCCAGCGCTGGTTTCGCGTCTTGCCGAGGACAGTGACGTCAGCGTCCAGCAGGCATGTGCTGACGTTGCCGAGCGCCATCTCGCCGCGTTGGGCGGCTATCCGAAGAGCGCCCCTTACCCGCAAATCCCGATCCTCGCCGAGGCTCGCCGCCGCGTCCGCGGCTTCACCA
>DASPXY010001572.1:0-2962 GCA_035637055.1 Gemmataceae bacterium
CCGGAGAACGGCCCCATCGCCGCATCGACGACGTCCACGCCCTCCTCGGCGGCCAGCAGCAGCGAGGCGAGCTGTCCGCCGGTGCTGTCGTGCGTGTGAAAATGGATCGGAATGCCGATCTCCTGCTTGAGAGCGCGCACGAGTTCCCGCGCGGCGAATGGCTTGCACAGGCCGGCCATGTCCTTGATGGCGAGCAGGTTCGCGCCCAGCTTCTCCAGCTGTTTCGCCAGTTCGACGTAATACTGCAGACTGTACTTGGCTCTTTTCGGGTCGGTGATGTCGCCGGTGTAGCAGATCGCCGGTTCGCACAGCATGCCGAGGTGGCGTACGGCCTCGATGGCGAGTTTGAGGTTCGGCACCCAGTTGAGGGCGTCGAAGATGCGGAACAGGTCGATGCCCGCCTGGGCCGCCTCCTTGATGCACGCCTTGACAACGTTATCCGGGTAGTTCGCGTAGCCGACGGCGTTGTTGCCCCGCAGCAGCATTTGAAAGAGGATGTTCGGCACGCGCTCGCGCATCTCCAGCAGCCGTTGCCACGGGTCTTCCTTGAGGAAGCGCAGGGCAGTATCGAAGGTGGCTCCGCCCCACATCTCCAGGGAGAAGAGCTGGGCGTGCCGCACGGCGTAGGCCGGCGCGATGCGCAGCATGTCGTAGGTGCGCATGCGCGTGGCGAGCAGCGACTGGTGAGCATCGCGGAAGGTGGTGTCGGTCAGCAGCAGCGGCTTCTGTTCCAGCACCCACTTCGCGAAACCCTCGGGGCCCAGTTCCATGAACTTGTCGCGAGTCCCAGCTGGGATTAAATCCGGAATCCGAAATCCGAAATCCGAAACAAATCCGAAATCCGAAGAAGAAAACGAAGACAGCGAGTCTGGGCGTTTCGGGTTTTCTGCTTTGGTATTCGGATTTGTTTCGGATTTCGGATTTCGGATTTCGGATTTCACCTCTGGGTGGCCGTTGACGATCACCTCCGCGATGTACGTGAGCAGTTTCGTCGCCCGATCTTGCCGCTGTGGCAAGTCGTACAGTTCCGTCCGCTCGTCGATGAAGCGCGTCGTGACCTTGCCCGCCAGAAAATCGGGGTGCGTCACGAGGTTGAGCAGGAACGGAATGTTCGTCTTGACGCCGCGCACGCGGAATTCTTGCAGGCAGCGCTCCATCCGCCGCGCTGCGTCGAGGAAGCGCAGACCGTGGGCCGTCACTTTCACCAAAAGCGAATCGTAAAAGGGGGTGATAACAGCGCCCGAGAAGGCCGTGCCGGCATCGAGACGGATGCCCATGCCGCTCGCCGAGCGGTAGTGCGATAGCCGCCCGTAATCCGGGATGAACTTGTTCGCCGGATCCTCCGTCGTCACCCGGCACTGCAGCGCGAAACCGTGCGGCAGGACGTTGGTCTGTTCGCCCAGGCCGATCTCGCCGTCCGAGAGCGGCACGCCTTGGGCGATCAGGATTTGACTCTTGATCAGGTCGTAGCCGGTGATCGCCTCGGTGACGGTGTGCTCGACCTGAATGCGAGGATTCACCTCGATGAAGTAGAAATCGCCGGTATCGGTATCCAGGAGGAACTCGACGGTGCTGGCGTTGTCGAGGCGCGTGGCGCGGCCGACAGCGAGGGCGGCGTCGAGCAGGCGCTGCCGCGTGGACATGTCGAGGTTGAACGCCGGGGCGATCTCGACTACTTTTTGATGCCGCCGTTGCAACGAGCAGTCGCGCTCGAACAGGTGGACGAGATTGCCATGATGGTCGCCAAGGAGTTGCACCTCGATATGGCGGGCACTCGGGATGTACTTTTCGAGAAAGACGTCGGCGACGCCGAACGCGGTGCCGGCCTCGCGCTGGGCTTGCTCGACCGCCTCGTCGAGATCGTCGGCGGTGAGCGCCACGCGCATGCCGCGCCCGCCGCCGCCCATCGACGCCTTGACAATCACCGGGTAGCCCAGTTTGCGCGCCAGCGCTCGCGCGTCGGCAGCGCCGCGCAGGGGGCTCTCGCCGCCGGACAGCACCGGGACGTTCGCCTGCTGGGCCATCTTCCGCGCCGCCAGCTTATCGCCGAGCTGCTCCAGCACCTCCACGCGCGGGCCGACGAAGGTGAGTCCGGCCTCGACACAGGCCCGGGCGAAAGCGGGGTTCTCGGAGAGGAAACCGTAGCCGGGATGAATGCCGTCCACCTCATGCTCGCGGGCCAGGGCGACGATGCCCGCGACGTCGAGATAGGCGCGCAGCGGCTCGCCCGGTTTGCCGACGCGATACGCTTCGTCCGCCTTGAAGCGGTGCAGGGCAAAGCGATCCTCGTGAGCGTAGATGGCGACGGTGCGAATGCCCAGTTCGTGAGCCGAGCGGAAGACGCGAATGGCGATTTCGCTGCGATTGGCGGCGAGCAGTTTGCGAATGGGACGCACGGCCGCTGGGGGGGAGGGGAGTTGCGACGGTCCTTCCAGCATGATTGGTGCTCTCGTGGGGTGGGCGGGGACAGGGAAAAGCCCACGGGTTGCGACCCGTGGGCTTGCGGTCCGGTTGCTCCCGGCCCTTGCGCGGCGAACGGAAGTATCCTAGCGATACACCAGGGTAAAAGCTATTATGCCTCAAGGTATTCTGCTATAATATCTTGCGACATCATATCGGCTGTAGACAGCGGCCGCAGGGCGGTGTGGCCCGTCCCTACCCCTGCCTTGATTTGTCTCTCAGGCCGCACTACAATGCCTTCAGATTGGCGCCTTCCAGCACAACAAGGATAGAAACACAACGTGGACGCCCTGCCGGTCCGGTCCCTCCCCAATCTCGGTCGGACCTGTGGGGATGCGGCGAGAAGCGCAGGGTCGCGCCGAGCCGCCGGGGGGCCTTCCAGGACAACACGGATCAAAGCGGGGTCTCTCCCAACCTCCGGACCGCGAGCGGCTGGGCGAAAACGCGACGGAACCCTTCAAGAAAGTGGTGAGTGGTGAGTGGTGAGTGGTGAGTGAAGAAG
>DASPXY010001573.1:0-4125 GCA_035637055.1 Gemmataceae bacterium
TGCGTCCGAGTCCTTGAGTCCCAGCGCCGCGACCGGGATAACCTCCCGCCCAGCATCCAGCACATCTTCGTCGAAGGCTGCGAGGCCGCTTTGCGTGGTCCCTCTTTTCCGCAGATGGGCAACCACATGCACGATGCCAGACAGCGCTTCTGCTGCAGCGCGGCGTTGCGGCAGGTCATCCTTGCGCAACACCTTCCCGAGAGCCGCGGCCGCCTTGATTGGGTCGGCGTTCATCCGTCCCAGGGCAGCAGCCGCAGCCGCACGGACAACTCCCTCCTTGTCCTCACACAAGGTCGCCAGAAGTGGGGTGAAGGTTCGCGCGAAACCCGAGTGATCCGCACTATTCGGAGCGCGAATATCGGTTCCCATCGCGCCGATGAAGTGTGCGGCGGCCAGGCGTCGGGTGAGGTTGCCGCTGCGCGCTTCGCTTTCCAGTAGTTTCGTGAGGCGTTTGGCGATGTCGATCCGTGCCGTCTGATCGGCGAGCTTGAGAGGAGGATACATTCCCGGCGCATCTTTCCATTCCTGCAGAGTCAGCGCCCGGCGCATCTCGCCAGGGCTCTTCAGCGCTGCAATCCGTTTCGTGACCACGGCGATACGGTGGCCGATGAAGTCGTGTCTGCGCTCGTCCCCGAGGCGGAAAACCAGCGCCTCGCGTAGCGCTTCGACCGGATCCGGCCCGAACCCTCCGCCTGCCTGGGCAGCCCCTTGCCAGAGCGCCACCGCAAGCAACATCAGGCCCGCGCGAAACGCGGCGCAGCAGTTGTCTTGTCGCATGATTGTCCCTCTCGGAAATGGCGGATCGAGATGCTTGCACACCGCCGGTCGATCGTATACCCTGATCGGGGCTGAGGCAATCGTTTTCCCAGAGGCGCTCGTCGCCGGGAGGCTTCATGTCCGGTCTCAGGCATTCCGTAACCATCTCACTCCTGCCCATACTGCTGTTCGTCGTTGCGCCGGCGGTCTTCGCGCAGGGGTCGGACGATGAGCGGCGGGATCCCCTCGGGGAACTCTCCCGCAAGGCGGCCAGAGATCTGTTCGAGGTGACCCAGGCCAATCGGCAGGAGTTGGCGCGGGCAAAGCTGGAAACGGCACGACAGGGGTATGCTGCGTCCTTGGAACAGTACCTGATGGGGGAAAGGATTTCTGACCATGTGATCGAGTGGTCCCTGCGATTGCTGGAAGCCGAACGCGCTGCTGGCGACCCCGGCGAGGCTCCGAGTGCTCCTTTCGAGCGCCACTGGCTTCGCACCCTGGAAGTCGAAGTCCCGGCGAGGAGCAAGTACGAGAGCGGCAAGGTGAGCGCGTCGGAATACCTTGAACCCCGCTACGCGCGCCTGAGCGCTGCCCTTGCCTGGGCCCAGGCCCGCGCCCGGCAGCCTGCAGCCAAGGGGCGGACGACGGTGTCTGTGCCGTTGCTTGAGGGCGACGGGTTCGATCCGTCTGAGCAGGCCCGCCGGTTGGCGAAGGCCAAGTTCGATGCGGTCCAGGAGTCGCCGAAGACCCTTGCCCGCGCCCGCGCCGAGACGGCCGCCGCCGCTGTGAACGCCCGTTTCCAGGAATTCGTGGCGGGAAACCGGACGGTCGACTTTTTCCTGGCAGCGTCAGTCCGCCGGCTCGAAGCAGAATTAGCTCACGAGGGCGGCGCTGACCCCGCTGCGGTTGCCGAGGCGTTGTGGGAAGTGACCCGTGAGGCGTATCGGATCAACAGGGCGGGATACGACTCCGGAAGGATCCCGATCACGGACTCCGCGCAGGCAACTTACGCTCACCTGGCCGCCGCCCGCCGCTGGGTTCTGGCTCGTGCCGGCCAGGGCAAGCCGTCCCCGGCCAGGATGGTCTGGCTGCTGGAATTGGAGGGCGACGCCCTCCCCCCGGACCATGTCGCCCAGGAGATCCGAGAGCTCGCCAGGGATAAATTCGAGGCGATGGCAGCGGATCCGGCGGATCTCGCCCGCCGCGCTCTCGACGCGGCGCGCGCGCATTTCGAGGCACGTCTGCAAGAGTGGGGCGCCGGCAAGACGCCGGTGATCTTTGTCCTGGAGTCGTTGCCGCGCGTGATCGAGGCGGAGCGCAGCGTCCGCGGCGATAAGGCCGACCTCTCCGAGTTGCTCGCCGAACAGTGGGCGTGGGCACGGGAAGTCGAAGTCGGCGAGCAGGGGAAATACGACGCGGGGAAGATCCCCGTGACCTCGTATCTGCTCGCACTGTATTATCGCCTCGACGCCGAGTTGGCGTGGCTGCAGGCGATCAAGAAAGCGAAATGACTCCGTCCCGCCCACTTTTTCCCGGATTCTTCCTTGAGTCCAGCGGCCGGACCCCTCAAGATGAGAGGGACAAAGTCGCCGGTCGTCGAGCCGGCGCGTCCGCGTTGACGTCATTCCTGTTCTGGGGCCCAGCCCCGCGTATTCCCCAACACGGGGAGGAGATTGGTTGTGAGCAAGTCGGAGAACAGCGGCCTGTCGCGCCGCGAACTGATCAAGACAACCGGCCAGGTCGCCGCCGCGTCGGTGCTGGCGGGCGTCGCCATTCCGCAGGTCTACGCCGGCGGCGGCAGTATGATTCAGGTGGCCCTCGTCGGCTGCGGCGGCCGCGGCACCGGCGCCGCCGCCAACGCCCTGTCCACGCGCAACGGGCCGATTCGGCTCGTCGCCATGGCCGACGTCTTTCAGAATCGGCTCACGTCGAGCCACCAGAACCTACAGCGCACGCATCGGGCGCTGATGGACGTGCCCGAGGCCCGGCGCTTCATCGGCTTCGACGCCTATCGCCGGGCGATGGACAGCCTCCGCGCCGGCGATATCGTCATCCTCGCCACCCCGCCGGCCTTTCGCTGGCCGCACTTCGCCTACGCCATCCAGCGCCGCCTGCACGTCTTCATGGAAAAGCCGATCACCGTGGACGGCCCGAGCACGCGCCGCATGCTGCGCCTCGGCGAGGATGCGGGCCGGGCGAGCCTGAAGGTCGGCGTCGGCCTGATGTGCCGCCACTGCCCCGCTCGCGGCGAACTCTACACCCGCATCCGGCAAGGCGAGATCGGCGACCTGGTGTTGCTGCGTGCCTATCGGCAACACGGGCCGGTCGGCTTCTTCTCCTCAGGGCCGCGGCCGCAGGGCATCAGCGAACTGATGTACCAGATCCAGCGCTTCCACTCGTTCTTGTGGGCCAGCGGCGGGGCCTACAGCGACTTCTACATTCACAACATCGACGAGGCGTGTTGGATGAAGAACGCCTGGCCGATCTCGGCGCGCGGCTCCGGCGGCCGCCACTACCGCGGCAACGCTATTGACCAGAATTTCGATAGTTATTCGGTCGAATACACGTTCGCCGACGGCGCACGCTTCTTCCTCGAAGGGCGCACGATGGAAGGCTGCCAGACGGAGTTCTCGACTTCGGTCCACGGGACACGCGGCTCGGCGATCGTCTCGACGTCGGGGCACTCGCCGGCGCGGCCGCGCATCTTCCGCGGGCAGAACTGCAGCAATCGGAACAACGCGGACGTGGTCTGGCGCTTCATGGGCGAAGAGGGCAACCCATACCAGCACGAGTGGGAGCACCTGCTGGACGCGATTCGCAATAATCGGCCGTACAACGAAGTGCGTCGCGGCGCCGAGGCCAGCCTGGTGACGGCGATGGGCCGCATGGCCGCCCACACCGGCCAGGTCATCACGCGCGACCAGATGCTCAACTGTGAGCATGAACTCGCTCCGAATGTCGATCAGCTGACGATGGAGTCGGAAGCGCCGTTGCGGCTCGGAGCGGATGGCCGGTATCCGGTGCCGCGGCCGGGCATCGAGACGCGGCGCGAGTATTGATCCGTTGAGTGTCAATGATATGTCACACAAGCCCGGAGCGCGAGCGACGGGACGGTAGCACGGTCCCGTCGCTCGCGCTCCGGGCTTGGTGTCAAACCAATGGACGAGATCGCTTACCAGAAGTGGGTTTGCCAATGAGGAAGCCCTTTCCCCAAACGATCCTTGAGAGCCCCGACGATGACCGGTTGCGCCTGGTGTACGCCGATTGGCTCGAAGAACATGGCGAGCCGAAGCGGGCGGAGTTCATCCGCGTTCAGATCGACCTGGAACGACTTGGCCCTTCTCATTCATCCTCCGCGGAGTTGGAAGA
>DASPXY010001574.1:0-11634 GCA_035637055.1 Gemmataceae bacterium
CTTCGAGTCGATGGCGATCTGGCACACGGCGCGGCTCCGCCCCGACCGCGGCACTCCCGGCTGGTTGGCGCGCGGGCTCGACCAGCGCGCCGCGGCGGGGGGCGACGTGGCGGCGCTGCACGTCAGCGAGGCGCTGTTGCCGCAAGCGCTGCACGGCGGTCAGCGGCACGTGCCGAGCCTGGTGAACCTGGAGCAATTCCGCCGCCGTCTGGGCATCCCCGAAGGCGCGGGCGCCGCCCAGCAGCGCACCGCCCTCGACCAACTCACCAATCGCCAGCGCGGCGAGGATGGCTCGCTCTTGCAGTTCGTCGAGCGCAGCACGCTGATCACCTACACGAGCAGCGCTCGTCTGGAAGAGGTAATGCGGGAGGGAGCTGCTGCGGCCGGCTATCCTGAGTTTTACGGCCTGGCCCGACGCCTGCGCCTGGTGGCGCAGCTGATCAAGGCGGGCCTGCAAACGTCGATTTATTATACCCAAATAGGCGGTTTTGATACGCATGCGAACCAGCTCAACGCGCACGCCAATCTGCTGCGCGAGGTGGGCGATTCGCTGCGTGCTTTCATGGAAGATCTGCAGCGGGCAGGCCAGGCCGAGAGGGTGCTGGTGTTGGCGTTTTCGGAGTTCGGGCGGCGCCTGGCGGAGAACGGCAGCGCGGGCACCGATCACGGGACAGCGGCGCCGGTCTTCGTCATGGGCCCGCGCGTGCGTCCCGGGGTTCACGGCCCCAACCCGAACCTGCGCGACCTCGACGACGGCGACCCGCGTCACGCGATCGACTTCCGCCGGGTTTATGCCACTCTGCTTGACCAGTGGCTGGGCGGCCGCAGTGCCGACGTGCTGGGAGGCCGCTTCGAGCACCTGCCGGTACTCGATATTCCACGCGGATAAGAGGCACTAACTTGTTGGCGAGCGGGGGGCGTAAGCCCCCTGATGCTGCATGTCGTCTCAGCATCAGGGGGCTTACGCCCCCCGCTCGCCATTGGGTTCGTGGGCGGTCGCGAGGGACGGTCCCGCGCGACCGCTTTGCGTTTGGACACGGATTGTCGCCGCTTGTCGCTACGGGTGCGCCACCACACAGCGCACCGCCTGGCCCTCCGCTTCGTCCCGCTGCCATTGCCCCTCGAACTGCGCCGGATCGACGACGAACGCCTCCGGGTCGTAGATGAGGCAGACCAGAGCACGCACGCGCCGCCGCTCGTAGTAGGCCACGTCTTCCGCGAGTTGCTCGTGCAGTCCTCGCTCGCAGCCCACCGCGGCCGCACGCTTCGCGGTGATCGCGACTCCCTCCGGTGCGAGAATGAAGTCGGTGCGCGTGCCGACAGAGTAGAAGGGTGTGCGCCCTTCCGGCCGCACATCGTCGAAGTGGAGGGGCAGTAGTGCCCGTAGAAGATCTTGAAGATCGTATTCATCCTCGACCCGGAATGGCGGCCGGTCGTGGTGCCGTACGCGCAGCTGGCGCACGGCCCGCGGCAATCGCCGCAGCAGGCCATCCAGCAGGTGCAGGGATCCCGGCGGAGGCGGCGACCTGCGCACGATCCACGGGAAGGCAGCACCGCACTGGGAGCAGTATGGCGGCGCGTCGGGAGTGCCGATCGGCTGCGGTCCCGGCACTTCCAGGGCGCCGGGCAACTCACGTGCGCACGTCGGACAGCGCGACAGCGTTGGTGCGCCGCAGCGGTCGCAGCGGCTCAGGCCGTGATCCGGCCGGCCACGCAGTCGATCAGTGATCACGTGCCCGTTCAGACACACCTGCATCACGTCCTGCGACGCCGTGCTCATGACTTGCTTCCTCCTCCGTTGGGAGCCGCCGTCTTCGACACGACCACGTCCACTGTCCGCGCTGGTGCGCCCTGCTCGACCGAGGCCATCGCCTCGCGCGTCATGCGCTCCGCGAACTCCTTCAGGCTGTCCAGCGAGCCGTCGTCGGCCAGCTGGAATCCGGACTTATCCGCCACCAAAAGTTCAATAAGAGTTCCCAGCAGACCAGTGGAACTGCGGCCATCGCCGTTCCCTCCGGCCACGAACATGCGCTCCGGCACCAGCGGCTGCTTGCTGCGCGCGAGGTGCTCGGCGACCAGCGCCAGGGCATACAATCGCGGATCGCCATAGGAGCCGATCTTGCGCAGCAGCACCGTCGCCTCGGACAGACCGACCTGCAGGACACGCTGCCCTTCGCCGCGGCCGGCCAGCACTTTCTGCCGCGACTCGGCCTCGGCCAGCACGACCGTCTGCTCGGCCTGACGCCGCGACCGCTCCAGGTCGGCGTCGGCCAGTACGACTGTTTGCTTCGCCTGGCGGCGCGAGCGTTCCAGTTCGGCCTCCGCCTGGACGACAGTCTGCTCAGCCTGCTTGCGCGAACGCGCCAGGTCCGCCTCGGCCTGGCTCTCGGCGATCTGCACCTGCACGCGCGTATTGGTCAGCTGCGTCTGCATCGCCGCCTGGGCGTTGGCCTCGTTCAGCACGCGCAGCTTGTCCGCCGCCGCCCGCTGCCGCTCGTAGGTCTCGATTTGCTCGATCGACAGTTGCCGCAGCCGCAACTGCTCCAGCAACACCTCGATCTTGCCGGTGCCCCCCGCCTCCTCGGTGTCGGGCTTGCCGATCAGCACATCGACGCATTCGATGTCGAAGTCGCGGAACTTGCGCCGCAGTTCCTCGCGCGCCTCGGACTGGATCGCGTCGCGCTGTTGCAGCAGTTCGAGCATGGTCTTTTTGTGGGCGATGTCGCGGAAGTAGGCGCTGAGCATCGGGTCGAGCGTTTGCGTGATCAGCCGCTTGACGTCGCCAAAGCGTTGGATGACCCTTGGCGCCTTTTCGTAGTCGATATGTACCACAACCGACAGTGGCAGCAGCGGCTCGAAGGCGTCCTTGGTGACCAGGTCGATCGATTCGAGATTTTCGTCGTAGCGGTGCGACTCGGTCTTGTCGGTGATCCAGTGCAGCACGAAGTTGGTCGTCGGCACGAGGATGATCTGGCCGGCGTAGGTGTTGAACGGATACTTGCCGGGGCCGAGCGGCCGTTCCCAGACGCCGCGCTCCCCCTCGGCGACGCGCTCGCCGTGGCGGAAGCCCTCGCCGGAGATGTCGCGGCCAGGCCGGCCGTAATAGCTCACCACCACG
Organism: Gemmataceae bacterium; assembly: GCA_035637055.1. Classification (GTDB taxonomy): domain Bacteria; phylum Planctomycetota; class Planctomycetia; order Gemmatales; family Gemmataceae; genus DASPXY01. Next base: position 3,119 of record DASPXY010001574.1, read on the forward strand.
CCGACGTAGCCGACCGGCACGACCGTCTTGGGCAGCATCTCGACGGTGGCGAACCAGCGGTTGATGAAGTAGGTGCCATCGGTCAGCGCCACGTATTGCCGGCCGCGGCGGCCGCCAGCGAGCAGAAAGGCTTCCGGATCCTGGAAGTTGTTGTGGTAGCCCTCGGCGTCGGCGTCGGTGCCGACGGGCGGGGCGATGATCTCGCCGGGGGGCAGCGACGGGCCGTCGTGGACGGTCATGATGCCGATGGTGTCGAGGTCGCGCACCGCCTCGGCGTCGAGCGGGCCGGGGGCGGGCGGGATGGGCATGCCGATGATCATCGACTTGCCGCAACTCGGGCAGCTGACCGTCTGCTTTTCGCTGCCGTCGAGGGTCACGGTGAAGCGCGTCCGGCAGCTCGGGCAGAACATCGACTTTTCCGACCCGGAATTGTCGGCGACGCGGCTCCGCCGCGTCCCGCCGTCGCCTCCTTCCAGGGCACGGACCGACGCCCCGATGACGACCGGATTGAAGCCGCCGGTGCGGCGGAACTCTTCTTGCCAGCCGGCGATGGTGCGGGTTTCCTGCGGCGTCTGCAATTGCGGCAGGGTGCAGACCACGTCCTCGGTAATGACGACGAACAGGGCGAGGTTGATGGCATAGACGCCTTCGCGGAGGATGGCGCGCTGCCGGCCGCGCTGGCCGCACGGCGCCTCCTCGCTGCCGAGGAGGAAAGCGCGGGCGTCCTGGAAGTTGTTGGACGGCACGACGCGGCCGAGGGTCTGGCTAGGCTGGAGTGGCTCGCCGTCGCGGGCGTAGACGTAGCCGATCTTGCCCTGCGGCACGTTGACGAGGCGGGCCTTGTGGATGCGATACTGCCAGCGCCACAGGCCGCAGTGGAGACCGCCGCGGAGCAGATCCGCCTGATAGCCGGCCTCACCTTGCAGGGCGAGGATCTGCCCTTCGGACACGGAGCCGGCGCGTGACCAGAACTTTTCGACAATGCCGACGTAGTTGTTCGGGATGTAGCGGGTGGTCAGCCACACGCCGAAGATGGCGAGGACGACAACGCTGGCGAGGATGATAAGCAAGTCGAGGTGATGCATGGAACCACCATCCGGCGTGTTGCCGGGAAAGGGGGTGGGCGCTCGGCGGCGCGCGTGAGGGGACACGTGGACGCGAGACGGGAGTGCCCTTTCAAATACGATCGGGACAACACATCCCGATCGGCCTGCGAGGTTAGCTGACGGACTCGGGCTTGAAAGTACCCGGGGCCGCAGTGGCGGCCCTTCGCCCCGGGGCCGCTGAGCAGCCCTTTGGATCCCCCGCTCCCGCGCCGGGTGGCGCAGGATTCGGCATAGACGCCCCTATTGTACACCGTGGTGAAAGCTGAACAAGATAGCAGGCGCCGGCAACGACCGGATTTCGGCCGCAACCGCCAGCAGACAGCACTCGGAACGAAGGAGGGCCCAAGGCGCAGGAAAGGCAAGAAGTGCGTTCACTGAATGTCAATCGAAATCAACGACCTCCGCACCAGCTCGCGTGGCAAGGGCCGGGAGCACCTCAGACCAGTTATACGGGAGGAATCGAACCGAGCCGTCGGCAAAGGCGAAGTTCGCCCCACCGACGTGCAGGCTCCAGAAATGCACGACATCGCACCAATCGTCGAGCTGCCCCGGCCGCAGGGGTCCGACGGCACGGCCGCAGTCCCCCCCACCCGTGGGGGAACTGGAGCCGTGGGCATTGGCGGCCGCAGGACGGATTTGGCTCGCGGCGCACCTCGTGTACCCCTCCGCCGAGTACCACCCCCCAAAGTAACCCTGTGGTCCGGGGGGGCGCTCGCCGATGAGCAAGGTGTTCGAGGTTCCATCCCTGACCCCAGCGAAGCGCACGAAGTAATGCGGATGGAACATCCCATCATGGTGACGCACCCCTGTGCCAGCGACTCCCTGGTAGGAGGTAAGCCCCCAAACCAGACTGAGGCCATTCGTCCCCTGCTGTCGGGCCTCTGCCGGGCAGAGGAAGATCGGGATCTGTTGGGCCAGGATCCAGTCGTGCTGGGGGCTGGTGTGCCCTATCGGGTCTTCCTGGTGGGCCGCCCAGGCAAGGCGCCACAGTTCTGCCTGGTCCAGATGGGGGAGAATGCTCGTGTGCCAGGAGATCCCGCTTTGGTAGTTCACCGGCCGTCTCAGAGATCCAGCGAAGGGGTAAGCGCATCCCTGTGGCAGGTACTCGTGGGCGCCGGCGTAGAGATGCACCGCGGCGGCGAGTTGCCGCAGGTTGGCAGCGCAAGCCGTCCGTTCCGCCGCGTCCCGGGCGCGCTGGATCGCGGGCACCAGCAGCCCGACGAGCACGGCAAGAATCGCCAGCACGACCAGCAATTCCAGCAGGGTGAACGCGGAGCGATTCGTCAAGGGGCGAACCTGGTTACGGGGATTCACAGTCATGGCGCGACCTCACATGAACGCTCCGGGGGGAGAGCGTCCGCTTGGTTTGGGAGCCCGAAGCGCCAGCGAGGGCTGTTCCTCGCTAGCGCTCCCAAACCAGACAACCTCTACTGGACCATGCATCAGAGAAAGCCCAGGCACCAGAGAGAACCACAACGGCCCTCTGCCGCAGGAGGGAGGTTGGAGAGAGGCTTCCCCCATGACCAAGGGACCACAATCACTTGCAAAGGTAGGCATAACTATAGAGCTTGAAGTCGTAATACGTCCCGGTGATCGTGTTTGTTTCGACATAGCCGCCGCAGGTACAAATAGTCTCAGGACACTCCGAGTAATACAGCAGTTTGTTGGGGTAGGTGTTGTCGCCATTGCAGGTCGCACTAGGGGAATCCCCGTCGCGAGGAAAACAAGCACCAGTGGTCTGGACACAGTGCAAGCAGGACGCCACGACCCATTCGACACACCCACCGACTCCCCCGCCGCAAAAGTCGATGAAGTTTCGGTTGCGGCACTTATTGTCGCACTTCACGGTCGCCATTGCATCAAGCCCCGCGCCGAACAACACGATAAGCAAGGCGCCCGCCAACAGCCGCTTCGCCGAACGAGACATGGTACACCTCCGAGGGAATGGGGACGTTATCCAGGCCAGGCAGCGATCCAGTCTTGACGTCGATCCTGCCCCAGAGCCAGTCAAGGACAGTCCGGCTGCGGTTGATTGGGCACCGCAGCCCTAGGAGATCACGCGCCGCTTCCTCCGCCAGACGTAGGCCGACAGCAAGCCAAGGAGAGCCACCCCAACACTTACAAGGAGCCAGGTATTGCGCCGATACCAGGAATCCCCCGGTTGGCTCACGGAAGGACCAAGTTCTTCCCCTCGAATGGACACTTCCCGCATGGTCCCATCCGCCTCGACTCGATAGAACTTGTTGTTCCGTTGATCGTACACTTTCGTGGCCGGCGGGAAGAGCATGTCGAACTCTTCGGCCGCCTGGGGTTGGTTGATGCGGACTTCGCTCACCTCGAAAGTCGTCGTCGTCAAGACTTCTCCCTGTGGCGAATACTGCCTCCGCACCCAGGAGGTGGGGATTGGGATCCCTTGTTCCTCGCGACCATAACGCACGTCAATCTGCTCGCCGACATGCCCGCCAACTTCTCGCCGAATGCGTCGGACTACGTACCCTTTACTTGGGTCCAGCCAGTAGCCCTGCTCCTTCGTCGCCGAGGTTGTTACCACATATTCCTCGCACGACACTCCCTCAATGGGAAGAGTGACTCCAGACGGTTTCAGGGTGCTGAACCTGCTGTTGCCGAGCAAGGGATGCACAGGGCGAAACGTCAAGAGCAGTGGAAGGAGTTCGATACCTTTCAGGTCATTCGCTCGTCCGCTGCCATGGATCGTCCCAAACTGTCCCATCCCTTTCTTTATTTCGTTGGGCATCAATTCTCTGGAGACGGACCCGTCGTACCACGTAATGGCAGCGTGCTTGTGCAGCCTGGCCTCCGGGAACACAAAGACGGGGTGGTTGTCTTCGTAGCGGAATTTGAGCCCGTCGAGGACGAGGCGGTTCGTCGCTGCGAGGGTCGTCTCTTGGTCCGGGACCGGGAATTTGGGCCGCAAGGGAGGGGGATCCCGTGCTGAGACGCCCCCTTTGGCGATCACCTCTGTCCGCTTGAACTTCAGCTCCAATGTTTTCACGGCCTCCTCCCGTTCCTGGGCCGCTTTGGCGGCGGGGGAGAGGGCAACCTTTGGCTGGCCGAGCGCTGGGGGCAGGGCAAGAACCGCAGCCAGGATTCCCAGCAGAGTGCATGTGGCGGACGCTCCAAAGCCGCCTTTTCGACTAGCAAGCATCGTTAATCTCCACCGCGCGCAGTCTTGACGGGTGGCAGCCCTTGGTAGCGCACCCCGACTTCAAGGTGATACTCCCTGCCATCGCCTTCACGCACTAAGAAGGTCGCCCTGGCGCGTTGGTCTCCCACGTCGCTAAAACGGAGTCCCAGCGCGTAGACCCAGCCCTCTTTCTCGCCGCCAATGCGAGTGACTTCAAGGGCATCGGTGCTTGCTGTGACCTGCTGGACGCGGAACGGACGGTCAGTCAAGGAGCGCAGTCGGATTGCCTCCACGACCGTCATCCCGCAGGGTTGCCGCCCGTGGTGAATCTCTCGGGGAATCGCGACGACATCGTGGACGATTTCACCAGCGATGCGGATTTCCTTGCTGGGCAAACGTTCGCCGTCGCGATTGACGGGAGTCAACTGGATTGCGTCAGCGATCGTTCTGACCGTCAATTGGCCCTTGGACCGCAGCGTCGCCCGGAACCTCCTTGACGCTGAATTCCCTTCCTCCCGCGCGATGGCGACCTCCCAGAAGGGAGGCGACTCGCAATCCAACCGCTCGATCCCGTCCGCCGCCTCGATTTCCAGAACCCGTTCGAGTACAGACTGCCGCTCCGACTGGCTTCCGAAGGAGATCGCACCTGGTCGTATTCGGATCGTGGGGACGACGACGGCTTTCAGCGACCATGCCGTCGTCGCCTCCACTCCGCCATCCACTGAATGGACTGCCGCCAACCGGACCTCAAATGGTTCACCTTCTCCAGTTGGTGGACGAGCGGCGCCTGCGACGAGAGACAGTTTGACCGTAAATCGCCTGGTATCCGAAGGCTGCAAGGTAACTTGGGATTCGGGGCTGATGCCGAGGCAGTCGCAACTTTTCTCAAACCGGAGGATCGTCAGTGGGCGCGTGGTACGATTCGTGATGTGCAGCGTATGCTCGTAGGCTTTCGTCTCGTAGACCCTGCCCAGATCCAACTCGCGCGCCGGGACGGCCAAGACCGGCTCACTCGCTGTGGCAGGTGGGGATTCGTCGCGGAACCAACCGCGCATCAGCAAGACGACTCCACCTACCAGCACACCCGCAATTCCGGCAAGCATACACCGCCGGAACGGGCTGAACCCGGTCGCTGGCGCCGTCTTCGTGTCGAGTTGCGTTGCGCCGTTCATCCCTGATCTCCAATTCCATCAAGTAGCTGGAGACGATGTACGACCGAAGCGAACCGCGAGTAGGCGAAAACACCCATCCCTAAAGGAGATATTTAGGGGGGGTAATAGAGCATAAGGTCAATTGGGGAAAGTAGCACTCCATCCACCCAATGTCAAGGATAAAACCTTGCATTTTCAGACACCGGACACCCGCGCTGGATTATGGCTTCGTCGGCGGGCGAACAACGCCGGACCTTGTTGGTATCGCCGACCCGCCGCCTACCGGGCCAGGCTTCGGAAGGCGAGTTGACCCCGCCAACGTCACGTGCTGGCCAGCACCTCCGCCAGGTGCTTGATCTGGACCTTGCCACCGCCGCGCCGCAGACAGCCGCCAATGTTCATCAGGCAGCCGGCGTCGGTGGCGATGACGAAATCGGCCCCGGTCTTCTCGATGAATGCCGCCTTATCACGCACCATCGAGCCGCTGATGCCGGGGAAGCGCACCGAGAACGACCCGCCGAACCCGCAACACTCGTCAGCGCGTTCCAGCGGCAGCAACTCCAGCCCGCGCACATGCCGTAGCAATCGTTCCGGTTCACTCTGCAAGCCGAGGCCGCGCAAGTGGCAGGCCATGTGATAGGTTGCTCGGCCCTCGAAGCGAGCGCCGACGTCCTCGATGCGCAGGACATTCACGAGAAAATCGGATAATTCGTAGGTTCTATGGGCGAGTTCTTCGGCACGGCCGTGCCAGGCGAGATCGTTGTGCAGCAGATGCGGGTACTCAAGTTTGACCATCGCAGCGCACGAACCGGAGGGCGTAACGACGGTTTGCCCACCGGCGAACGCGGCGATGGTGTGCCGGGCCAGCTCACGCGCGCCATCGTGGTACCCGCTGTTGAAGTGCGGCTGCCCGCAACAGGTCTGCGCCTGCGGAAAAGCGACCTCGACACCGAGGCGGCGCAGCAAGCGCACCGTGGCTACCCCGACGTCGGGGAAGAACACGTCGCCCAGGCAGGTAATCATCAGTGCGACTCGCATACGCCCCCGTCCAGCCTACAGCAAGCGCCGGCTTTCTTGCTCCAGCCCCTCGTGGACGAAACGCAGCGCTCGACCGGCCATGTGGTCGAAATACTGCCACGAATGGCCGCCGGCGCGCGTCGTCAGGTCCAGCGTATGCGGCACGCCCAGGGCGTTCAACTTCTCGTGCAGGCGATCGTTGCCGCGATACCAGGCGGTGTCGTCGGGGTCGATGCAGAAGAAGAGGTGCGGCGGGGGGTGAACTGGCGGCACGTGCATCAGGGCGGTGTCCTGGCGACACTGCTCCTTGCTGTCGTACATGGCATCGAGAGGCGTGCCGCGCCCGTAGAACTCGTGATAGTCCAGCGCCGACGAAATGCCCGCTGCCACGGGGAACAGGTTGGGGTGCTTGAACGCCAGGCGCAGCGCCCCCTGCCCACCCATGCTGATCCCCAGGAGGCCGATGGCGGGCGGCTTGATTTCCCAGCGCGTCGCGAAGAACGGCAGGACGCTATCGAGGAGGCAGCGCTCGGGGGTGATTTTGGGGTCGAACTCGGCACAGACGCGGTCGCCCCACCAGCAGCGGCCGCCGTGCGGGCAGACGCAGGCGAGCCGCAGTTCGGCAAGGACATTGGTAAACGCCGGCCGCTCCGCGAGCGTTTCGAGGCCGACCCCGTGCAGGAACAGCACGCCGAAACGGGGTCGGCCACCAACAGGATCGTAAATGTCGGCATCCTTGCCGGCGATGCTCACACGAGCCCACGAACCGCTCATCGACGCGCTCCTCCTTCACCTTGGGAACGCAGTCATTATAGCGACCGGCTCACGTCCGCAGCAGCAACACACCCTGAGTCTGATTCGCGATGTAGTATCCTGTGCCGCCGCCGTAGGCATAGTTCGGCGGATTGAACCCGGGGAAGCGTTGCCCGCCGAGGGTGTCTTGTCCCGGGTTGATCGCCGCGCCGACAAACCGGCCACCCTGGAAGGTGCCGGAGATCATCAGGTAAACCCCGTTATCCTGGTCCTGTTGGAACAGCATCTCGAACGGAGCACCCGTATCGAGGGACGTCACCCCGCCGGCCGGGAGCCAGTCGTTGAGGTGATAAGTCCCCGATAGGCTGATGGCAAAGACGTCGCCAAACGCATCGCGGACGAATGTCGGCGTCTGCTGCTGCAAGGTGACAGTCGTCAGGTCGGCGTCCACGCCCCAATGGCTCGGTGTGTCGTAATGGTTCATCCTGAGCGTCATCGTCCCATGCACCAGCGACGACGGCACGGTCGAACCGCCGGAGTTGTAGGCGCCGACACGGAAGTCAACGTCCCCGCGGTACGTGACGGGGTTGGTCGTCGGAGTGCCAGTTCCTCCGCCGTTGCCGCCACCAGAACTTGCAGGGATGATCACGCTGAGCGGGATCTGCCGGCTCGTTGCAACGCCGTTCTGATCCACGACGAGCAACGCCCCGTTGTAAGTACCGGCAGAGAGCGTACTCAGGCCGGAAGCGGTGATCCGCACCTGCTGGGACTGGCCAGCACTGAGTTGCCCTGCCTGATAGTCCGCCGAAAGCGTGATGCTCCCCGACCCGGCCCCCGTCATCTGGCCGCCGATTTGATAGTTCAGGACGCTACCCGCCGGTCCGCCGTTGGTAATCGCCAGTAACCCAAACGCCGTGTTGCTGCCAGCATTGGCAGTCAGGGTGAGCGAACTGGCGCTCAGGCTGATCACCGGGACAGGCGAGGCCACCCTGCTAACGGTCACGCTGACCGGGATTTGCCGGCTCGCCGTCGCGTTGTTCCGGTCGCTGACCTGCAGGGCGCCGCTGTACGTGCCAGCGGGTAGTGTGCTCAGGCCCGATGTGGCCACCTGGATCTGCAGCGACTGCCCGCCGCTGAGCAGCCCCGCATCGTGATCGACCCTGAGCGACAGGTTAGGTCGCCCCGACACAGAGATCGACCCTGCGAGTTGGTAGTTCAGGAGGCTACCGGCCGCTCCGCTGTTGCTGATCGTCACCACGCCGGAGGACGTGTCGCCGTCGGAGTTGGGCGTGAGAGCCAGCGAACTCGGGCTGATGCTGATCGTCGGACCCTGGTCACGGACGG
>DASPXY010001575.1:0-6170 GCA_035637055.1 Gemmataceae bacterium
TATGAGTCGTCATGAAAGGGCGTACACCCTAACCTATGAAAATGGGTTCACTGCTTGTCGGACGATCAGCTGTTCGTGAACCCATTTTCGTAGGAGATCCAATCCTCCGACCTCCCCTGTCTTTATTTTACCACGCCGAGCGCCTCTGCGGTAGCTCCACCGGGACAGTACGACGCGCTCCGTACCGCTATCGATGAACTCTGGTCGCCCGGCGCGGCGCCGCGACTTCTTGAGCCAGGAGTGCCACTTCGAGTTTCGTTTCTGCTCTGTCTGGCCGATATTCAATGCGCCCCCGGCGCATTTGCACCAGGGCGTAAGGGACGAAAGGCTTGCTCAATTTGCCCCAGGCCCCCGGACGGACGAGATGAAGACGATCCTGCTGACGATTGCCGCCTTCGTCGCGTCCCTGGCTGCGCTTTCCGCGACCGCCCAGCCCCCCGTGGCACGACTGTTGCCCCCAATTGAGTCCATCGAACAGGCCCCGTTCCCCGGCGTGGTCGATGAGTCCGCCCTTGCGTTCGCGCGCGACGCCCAGGCCATCACGCTGACCGCAGCCCTCCGTTTGACCGGGACGGCCAACCTGGACATCGCCCAGGCGCGCACCGTGGTGGACCAGGCCCGCGCCGCCTTCGAGCGTGCGCGCGTCAGCTTCTTGCCCAACCTCAACCTCGGCAGCACCTACAGCAAGCACGAGGGCAACATCGCCAAAACCGAGGGCAATATCATCAAGGCCAACAAGGACGCGCTCTTTGTCGGCGGTGGGCCTTCGCTGGCGTTCGGACTGGCCGAGGCCATTTTCACGCCGCTGGTCGCCCGCCAGGTGGCGACCGCCACGCAAGCCGGGCTGCAGCGCGTCAACAACGACACCTTCCTCGCCGTCGCCGACGCCTACTTCAACGTGCTGCGCGCCCGCCGCCGGCTGGCGCGCGTCGACGAAACCCTGGACTATCTCACCTCACCAAGTCCTTCTCCTGGCCGGGCAGGCTCGCGCGGCCTGCTGCCCGTAGTGATCGCGGTTCAGGAGGCCGGTGGCAAAGAGGCGCTCAAGGCGGAGGTGGAGCGCGTGCGCGTGGAGGCGCTGCGGCGCCAGGAAGAACGGCAGGGCGCCATTCAGGAGTTTCTCGTGGCTTCGGCGGAGTTGGCGAGGCTGATTCGCCTCGCCCCCGACATCCCCCTCTGGCCGTTGGAGGATTTCCGCTTCCCATTGCCCGTGCCGGTCGAGCCGTACATGGCGCGGACGTTGGAACAACTCATCGACCTCGCCCTGAACAATCGTCCGGAGTTGGCCGAGAGCCAGGCGCTGGTGCGGGCCGCGGAGGAGCGATTGCGGGCGGCGCAGTTCCGGCCGTTGCTGCCCAACCTCGTTGTCAACTACAACTGGGGCGACTTCGGCGGCGGCCCCGATCTCAACGCGCCGATCATCTCGGGGAACAAGGTGACGGCGGTGCCGGGCTTTGGCCCTTCGGGGCAACTGCACCACTTCAACACGCGCGCCGACCTGGACGCAACGCTCGTGTGGCGCCTGCAGAACCTGGGTTTCGGCAACCTGGCCGAGATGCGCGAGCAAAGGGCGGCGATGCGCCAGGGGCAGTTGCGCCTGCTGCAGGTGCGCGACCGGGTGGTCACCCAGGTGGTGCAGGCGCGTGAGCTAGTCGAGGGGTGGCGTGCGCGGCTGGAAAGCACACGGCAGGCGCTCTTCGATAGTGCGGGGAAAGCCCAGGGGCCGGTCTTTCGCTCGCTGCTACTGAACTTCCAGCGCATCCGCGGGGTGCTGGAGACGCGGCCGCTGGAGGTGCTCGACTCGATCCGTGGTCTGAATGATATGTTGGAGGCGTACGGACAAGCGGTCACCGATTACGAACGGGCGCGCTTCCGCCTGCTGATCGCCCTGGGTCTGCCACCGCAAACGATCCTCGAAACCCTGACGGCGTGTGCCCCTGCCCTGACGCGGGGAGAACATTAGTCTGTTTGGGGAACCCCTCCCCCGGCCCCCTCCCCTACAAGGAGAGGGGAGCAGGCACAACAGCGTCTTCTCTTCTCCCCCTCTCCTATTAGGGGAGGGGGTTGGGGGGAGGGGTTTTCCCTGAGGCCGCTACGCCGCCCGTCGCTCAGGCGAATACCAGTCTTCAACCCTCTCACAAGCCGCCGACAGCAGCCCCGGCTGGGCCAGGGAACGCAGCCACTCCGCCTTGACCTCTTCGAGCACTTGCCCGACAGCCACGGGATCCAGCGGCCAGTATTGCGAGGGCCGCAGGGCCTCCAGCAGTGCCAGCCACTCCTCATGGCCCCACCGGCCCCCCCGAGCATCCACCCATAGCCACGGCTGGCCGGACGCGCGCCACTGGCGCAGGTTCCACCACTCGGCCGTTAGCTGCCGCAGCACTCCCTCGGCTGCGTCACGATCCATCGGCCAGAAGCGCGATTCACGAAGGCTGGCCTGCAACGACAACCATTCGTCGCGACCCCAGCGGCCCTGACGATCCCCGAGCCATTTCCGGACCTCAACGGACTCCTGCCAGCAACGGAGGTTTCGCCACTCGGTCTGAATGTCTGCCAGAACTTCCCCGACCGCCTCGGCATCGACGGGCCAGAACTCCGAATGGGACAGGCCATCCAGCAGAGCCAGCCAGTCCTCGTGCTCCCACCGCCCCTGCCGCGCCGATACCCACTGGCGGGCTTGCCCGGAGCGCTCCCAGCGCTGGAGGTTCTGCCGCTTCCTCCGAAACTCCTCCACGGTCCGCCCGACGGAGTCCTCGTCGAGCGGCCAGTAGGGGGACCGCCGCAGGGCCTCCAGCAGAACCAACCAGTGGTCGTGCTCCCAGCGGCCTCTCTGGTCGTCCACCCACCGGCGCGGCCAGCCCGATCCGATCCAGCACCGCAGATTGCTCGCGGCCTGCTTCAGCCCCTCGAGCACTGCGCCGACCGCGACCAGATCTAGCGGCCAGAACTCCGACTGCTGCAACATCCCCACCAGCGACAACCAGTCGCCGTGGTGCCACTCTCCCCCGTGCGCTTCGGCCCAGCGACGCCCCTGGCCGGATTGCTCCCAGCGGCGGAGGTTGTGCCACTCTCTGGTCGCCCCCTCCAGCACCCTGCGGACGACCTCGGACTGGATCGGCCAGAACCCGGTGTCTCGAAGATATTCCAAAAGTGCAAGGCAGTCGGTGTCGTTCCATTGACCCCGGCGCGCTTCGACCCAGCGGCCGAGCAACCCGGACTGATCCAGGCGGTGGAGGTTGAAGCGCTCCCGCCGTAGTTTCTCCAGCAGTGCCCCCACCTCCGCGGCCTCAAGCGGCCAGAATTCGGAATGGCGGAGATTCGCCAGAAGGGTCAGCCAGTCGCTGTGTTCCCAATGACCACCATGGGATTCGACCCACGCCCGGGGTTGGCCGGACGCTTGCCAGCGGCGAAGGTTCTCGGTAACGTGCGCGTCAATGGTGTTGGACATGGACAGTCACAGGGTCGCGGCAGAGAGGTTTGAATCTCGCGGAGACCAGGCCCCGCGGTACGCAATCTCTATCGTCCCGCAACGCCTGCCGGCGTGCGTAGAGAACTCCCAGCTTGCCGGCTTTCTCCCGCTTCGCTGCCGGTGATGAGCCTGGGACCAGCGCACGCGGAAAAATGGGCTCCACAGCCTGTGGCAATTGTGGCGGACGAGCGGAACGTCCGCCTGCACGCCCTGGCACTTCCCAACGTGGCTCCTGCGGTCGGCATGAACTGCCCCTCGGGCTCACGCCGACGGCATCGTTGCTGTCACTTCAGTTTCGTGGTTGCCTCAAGGGTGACCGGCCCGTCCATCTCCATCTGCACGCGCTGCTTGCCGCTGGTCACTGTTCCGCCCAACTTCATCGTGCCGGCGACAGAATGCTTGACGTCGTAGCCGGACTTCAGCGAGCGATGCATCGAACCCTTGACGTTCAACTCGACGCTCAACTCATTGCTGTCGAGATCCCGGACCTTCCCCTTGACGTTCATGGTGAGGCGGATGAGCGCGCACGACTCGCCGCCGAAGGTTGTCGTTCGCTCGAAGGTCATCGCTGCCTCGCCGGAGAGAGCGGTGCAATGGGCCCCGAGGAACTTCCGCAGGCGAGCGCCATCGACCTTCCAGGTGTACCCGGGCTTGACCTGCCCTTCCGGGTAGAGTTCGTCTTCGTTCTCCAGGGGATCCAGGAACGCCAACTCCTTTTTCTGCTTCGCGGTCGGCGTCTTGCCGACCAGGGAGTTCCGCCACCACCCCTGGCGTTCATGAAGGATCTTCTCACCCATGAGCGCGGCCCGCTCGGTCTGCGCGTGGGCCTGACCGCCAACCTTCATGGAAGTCTTGCTTTCGTTGGCGACTATGGTGCTTTGGTGTTTCGTGACCTGCCGTCCCTCGACCGCGAGGATCTCGTTGTCCACAACGATGGTCGTGACCATCTCGCAGGTGCCCTCGAGTTTCTGGCTCCCAGCGCGCATGGCCAGCCTGCCGTCCGTGACCGTCAGCTTGGTTTCCGTGCGGAAGTTCTGGCCAGCCTGGGGGCCCGGGCCGCGCAACTCCTGGGGCGGCCCGGCGGAGCAACCAGCCAGGGCGGTCAGAGCAGCGCCGCCGAGCAGGACGCACCAGCGCTTCGCCACGAATGAGAGGGAATGGTTCAACAAGGAATTGCTCCTTTTCAGAGGTTGGTTCGCCGGGTGCGGTGTTTGATGACGTCAGTGAAGCGTAGTTCCCCTGGAGGCATCCGTCAAACCGAGCGGCGCCGAATCGGACATCTGTGCTTTCCCCCGTGTCGGCTCCCTCGTCCGTCGCTATCCTTTCAGGAATGAGGGGTGCTCGGAAGCAGTGACCTCTGCGAACACATCCCCCCTGCCACCATCCGGAGGAGCGCTCGTGAGCGTGCCGCTACCAATCGTCTACCTGGCCCGTCACGGCGAGACGGCGTGGACCGTGTCCGGCCAGCACACCGGCCTGACCGACATCCCACTGACCGAACGCGGCGAGCGCAACGCCCGCCGGTTGGGGGAGCGCCTCCAGGGCCTCACCTTCGCCGGCGTATTCAGCAGCCCGCTCCAGCGAGCGCGGCGGACGTGTGAACTAGCCGGCTTCGGGGACCGCGTGCAGTTCGATCCCGACCTCGTTGAATGGCACTATGGGGAGTATGAGGGATTGATGACGGCGGAGATTCTGAAGCAGCGGCCCAACTGGCACATCTTTCGTGATGGCTGTCCTGGCGGCGAGAGCGTGGCGGCCGTCGGCGCCCGGGCGGACCGGGTCATTGGCCGGGTGCGTGCCGTCGGGGGCGATGTGCTGCTCTTCTCCAGCGCCCATTTCCTGCGCGTGCTCGCCGTTCGCTGGTGCGGTCAGGAGCCGTCCGCAGGACGTTATCTCGTGCTCGGCACTGCGACGCTCAGTGCGCTGGGCTACGAGCACAACCTGGGCGAACCCGTGGTGCGGCTGTGGAATGACAGCCGCCACGTCGGCGATTAGAGCGGATTGCGGACGGAGTTGGGGTTGTGATTGTCGTGCCCCTGACCTGCACCCTTTCCCCGCAGCGCTGATTCGATCTGTTCCTGGAGGCCACCTATGCTCTCCCGTTTCTCCCTGTCGCTGACCGTGCTGCTGACAGCAGCGTTCCTCCCCGCGATGGCCCAGGCACCGGCCGGCGGCAAGCCGGAACTGCCGACGGTCGTGCTCGTCGGCGACTCGATCCGCATGGGCTACGCTCCGCTGGTCGCCAAACTCCTCGCTGCCAAGGCGGTCGTCGTCAGCCCCAAACCCAACGGCGGCGACAGCGCCAACGTCCTCAAGAACCTCGACGAGTGGGTGATCCGCGCGCGGCCGACCGTCGTTCACCTCAACTGCGGCCTTCACGACCTCAAGCTCTCCAAAAAGGATAAAACGTATCAGGTTCCCCTCGACCGCTATGAGGCAAACCTGAAGGAGATCGTCGCCCGCATCCGCAAGGAGACCAACGCCGTCCTGGTGTTCGCCAATACGACGCCGATCCTCGACGAGCGGCACGCCAAACGCGGCGGCACGTTCGACCGCTTCGAGCCGGACGTGCGGCGCTACAACACGACCGCCGAGCGCGTCATGAAAGCGGCGGGTGTCCCGGTACATGATCTGCACTGGGTCGTCGAGCAGGGCGGCCCGGCGACGATGCTCGGCAAGGACGGCACGCACTACACCCAGG
>DASPXY010001576.1:0-3785 GCA_035637055.1 Gemmataceae bacterium
CGCCAAAACTCGCAAAGAAGTCCTGAAGTTCGAGGGCCACAGGACCGACGGCACCTTCAAATCCGCGGGAAAAGACAACTATGACAACGCTGCCCACCAGTTGCTGTTCTCTCCCAACGGCAAGTTCGTGCTGTCTTGCAGCCGGGCACAGGCCTGGCTGTGGGACGCGACCACAGGCAAGCCGATTCAGGCGCTGGGCCAGAAGGGGTTGTCGTTCTTCCGCGCCGTCTTTTCCCACGACGGCCGCTGGATCCTGGCCAGTATCCTCAAGGAGGAATCTGTCACCTGCGAGGTGGGCGTCTGGGATGCCGAGACGGGCAAAGAGGTGCGGCGGCTCGCCGGCTCGTTCAAGGGCGAACACTTGATCGACCACCTCGCCGTGACGCCTTCCGGGAAGCACCTGGTGGCTTGCTCCAGGGACGGGACCATCCGCACCTGGGAGATCGAATCCGGCAAGGAGATCAAGCGCGTCCCGGTAACGGTCAAAGATCGGCTGATGGGTTTTGCCCTGGCGCTTGACGGTCGGCTGGCGCTCACTTGGGAACACAAACACGTGAAGAAATGGACGTCGGAGCGGATCGAACTCGGCGGCGGGCGTTTCGAGGTTCGCGCCACCGAAAGGCCGATGCCCGAGGGAGATCCAACAGTCTATCTCTGGGACGTCGAGTCAGGGAAGAGGATCGCCTCGAAACCCTACAAGGGATACCTGGGCCGCGCGGTCTTTTCGCCGGATGGCCAGCAACTGCTGCTCGGCGACTACGGGCCGGTGCAAATGTGGGAGTTGGTCAAAGGCGTGGAAGAAAAACCACCGCAGGAAGATCCCAAGGGCCCAAGCCCCAAAAAAGACGCGGGGAAGACAGGTCCGGCCGAACTGGGCAGCCTGCCCAAAGCGAAGGGGCCGCGACTGGTCGAGTTGGCCAAGCCGCCGGAGGGCGTCACCCTGCAGGGCATCTACTTGGCCGGCGCGTTCGAGCGGACGAAGCGGGCGAAGGACTGGCCCCAGGCCTTCCCATCCGGGACCGAGGAAGTGTACATCGTTGTGGTCTTCCAGGGTCTGCCTTTCGGCACACAGGTGGCCGCTGAGGTCACGGCGGCAGCGGGGCCGGTGCGACTGGCCCCCAGCACCGTCCGAACCATCCAAACCGGCGCCGAAATTGTCATCGAACTCACATGCGCTGCAGAGAAAGGGGCCTATGCGGACGGCGACTACAAGACCACGGTGCTCATTAATCGCACCGCTGTCGCCGAACTGAATTGGTGCGTCGGCGGCAGGGAGCCGACCGGGAACGCCGTCGCGCTGGCGGGGACCAGCTGGCAGTCGCGCTACGGCGATGGCTCCGGCTATGAACTGCGCTTCGGCGCGGGCGGCAAGCTCGACGTGCTCTCGCTGTCGAGCGGCTCGGGCAAATCGTCGTGGAAGGCCAAGAAGGGGACGTGGCAGCAGAACGGCGCCCGGTTCAGCGGCTTCGCGGACCTGGACGGGCCGAAGCGCCAGCGCATCGAAGTCAAGGGGCGGTTCGTGGATGACGACCTCGGCGCCAAGATCCGCAACGAGAACGAAGGGCCGCCGGGCGGCTTCGGCAACTGGTACGAGCTTCCGCTCTTCAAGAAGAAGTGAAGGCCGGGCGCCCGGCAAGGCGGATCCCGTGGCCACAAGCGGCTCGCTTGTGCGCCTGTCTGCGGGGCGCACAAGCGAGCCGCTTGTGGCCACGGCAAAACACCCGCGGTGCAGACACGGAACGGCACCCATCCTCTTGTCGGCGTTTGCCCTCGCGTTTATCATAAGCAGTCGTGAGAGATGTTATCGTCGAAAAGGGAACGCCGATGTCGATTGACAAAAGTCTCCGTCGCAAGAACCAGCTCCAGCGCGCCCGCAACGTGCTGACGCGCGGCGAGCGCATCAAGACGCTGATGGACGAGGAACGCTGGAAAGAAGGCCGCAGCCCCTATGGGCTGCCGAAGGTCAAGGTGATCAAGATCGTCGTCAAGAAGGCGAAGAAGGCCAAGGAAGAAGAGAAAGCCGAAGGCGAAGGCGAAGCCGCTGCGGCCACCGAGAAGAAGTAGCTCTCGCCCCGCTTGCGGGTTAGCGTTCTGAGTGCTAACCCGCAAGCGGGATCATGTGTTAGCGCCCCGTCAGGGCCTCACGCAATTTCTGTCGTAAGCGCACCACGCCGCGGAGCACCCGGCCCGCGATCGGATGGTCGTAGACCAACAACTCGGTGCTCAAGTTGTCCGCAAGTCCTGCGGTCGCCGGGTCCAGAATCTGCCACGCCTTTCGCAATATCTCATCCCTTTCCCGCGGCGCGTCCCGCCGCAGGGCCGCCCGTTTGTACAGCGCCAGCGCTCGGCGGAACTCCGGTTGAATGCGAAAGCAATGAAAGAACGCCTGGTAGTACGGCGGCACGCTCTGGCCGTTGTTGAGTTTCGGCAGGCTCAGGCGGATGGCAGCCTGGCCCTCCGCGGCCGCGGCGACCGCCTGGGTCAGGTTCCCGGACGCATAGGCTTGCTCGGTTCGCTCCAGCGCAATCTGCATCTCGCGCAGATATTCCGGCACTGCAACGGGCAAGTCCGTCGCGGTGACATCGCCCGCGAAGTCGTCGGCGGTCTTCCGTGTGGTCCTGGAGTTCGTGACGTCCTGCGGATCGGAAGAGGAGGCCATGGGGGCGCTACTCCGTGGGTGCGCGATCGGGATGCCGTTTGGGTGGCCCTGTGAGGGAATGGGCTCGACGGTGAGAGGACGTCCCTTCCTGGGGATGTTTCCCGCACACGGCAGAGAGGCTCCCCTTAACTATTGTGTCCCCCGCCCCGCGTCCGTCAAGCGCTTTCCTTGCCCGGCGCCGCAATCTCGCGCAGCGCGGCCTGATAGTCTTCCGGCGTGTTCAGGTTGCGCAAACTTTCCAGGCTCGGGTCCACGTCGGCCAATTCCGACGCCTCGACGAGGCGCGTCGGCACCGCCTCGAACAGGAAGAACGGTCGCAGCCGATCCGCCGCCAGGAGACGCTCGACCGCGGTCACAACTTCCAGCCGATAGACAGCGGCGAGCGGATGGTGGTAGCCGCCGACCTTGGGGACACAGATGGCGTATTCATCGAGCAGAGCGCAGAGCCGACGGACAAACGCCGGCCGCAGCAGCGGCACGTCGCACGAGGAAAGATAGGCAGCCTCGGCGCGACCCGCAAGCGCGTGCAGACCGGCGGCCAACCCTTGAAGCGGGCCGCGGCCCTGCTGTTCGTCGCGGACCACGGCCACCTCCGATGGTAACGGCGGCACGTCCTGCCCTGGCGCCGCCACGACCACGACCGGCTCGACGACCTGACGCAAGAGACGCACGACGCGCGGCAGCATCAATTCGCCCGCGAACGGCAGCCACGCCTTGGGCTGCCCCATGCGGGTGCTCTGTCCGCCGCACAGCACGATCCCGCCGACACTCACCATGTTGCCATTATGAACGATGCTGCCGTTGTTGCCCAGGGAGCTTGGAGCGTAGCCCGACTCTCCGAGTCGGGGACTGCGGGCTTACCCGACTCGGAGAGTCGGGCTACGACATGGTAGCCAATCGCATTACATCGTCGGCAGCGGCCTCGGCTCCTGTTCCGCCATCTTGCGAATGTTCTGCGTGATTGCCATCGAGCAGAACTTCGGCCCGCACATCGAGCAGAACTTCGCCGACTTGAACACCTCCTGCGGCAGCGTCTCGTCGTGCATCCCTCGCGCCGTCTCCGGGTCGAGCGATAGCTCGAACTGCCGGTTCCAGTCGAACTCGAAACGCGCCTTCGACAGCTCGT
>DASPXY010001577.1:0-5743 GCA_035637055.1 Gemmataceae bacterium
CGCCATAGAGTCCCAACTCCTCCAGCGCCGCGCGGGCCTCGCAGACGGCAGCCAAAGTGGGAATGCCGGTGTGCTCCTGCAGCAGATCGGGCGAGGCGCCGGTGCCGCCCTCCATGCCATCGACGACGACGACGTCAGCGCCGGCCTTGGCGGCGAGCTTGACGTCGTCGTAGACGCGGCTGGCTCCGAGTTTGACGAAAATCGGGACGCGCCAGTCGGTGGCCTCGCGCAGCTCCTCGATTTTGAGGATCATGTCGTCGGGGCCGAGCATATCGGGATGGCGGGCCGGGCTGCGCTGATCGACGCCCGCTGGCAGATCGCGAATGTGCGCAATCTCCGCCGACACCTTCGAGCCAAGGAGCAGTCCCCCGGTGCCGGGCTTGGCGCCCTGGCCGATGGTCAGTTCGATTGCGTCGGCCTGCCGCAGGTGGTGGATGTTGATACCGTAGCGGCTCGGCAATACCTCGTAGATCAGCACGCGCGAATTTTCGCGCTCGGCGGGCAGCAGGCCGCCGTCGCCGGTGGTGGTCGAGGTGCCGGCGAGGCGTGCCCCGCGCGCCAGCGCCACCTTTGCGTTGTAGGACAGGGCGCCGTAGCTCATGCCGGTCACCATCACCGGGATGTCCAATTCAATCGGCTTCTCGGCGTGGCGCGTGCCGAGGATCGTCTTCGTCGAGCAGCTTTCGCGGTAGCCCTCCAGCGGGATGCGCGTCAGGCCGCATGGCACGAAGGTGAGGTCGTCGAAGGTGGCCCATGTGCGCGGCCGCAGCGTGCCGAAGCCGCGAATGCGGTAGCGGCCCAACTCGGCCTTGACCTGGATGTCCTCGATGACGGCCGGGGTGAAAGTACCGCTGCTCTGCGGTGGGCTCTGGGGTGGTTCGTGGTCGGGAGGCATCGAGCACCTTGTTCGGAGGAGGTTCACCCGGTGGGCGACGCACTCTTACTGTATCACGCCGCCGCGAAAGAGCGACCGCTGCCGCTCCGCTGGCCGAGTTGTGGCACGGTCTCCTGACCGTGCCACTCTTGCGACCGCAGGTCTCCTCTGGACTCCCGACACTCAGGGAGACCTACGGTCAGCAGAGTGGCACGGTCAGGAGACCGTGCCACAACAGCCGCTGAGGTTGTCGTTCTGTTGGCCTTTTCGTCACGGCCTCCTTATAGTCGTTGGACAGAGACGCGCGCCGCTCCCTCCGGCCTCGACGGCACAGCCGGGCGGCGTGCTCCTCCCTCTCCCTGTGAGGCGCGGCAATGCGTGGCATCCTCGGCCTGATCGCGGCGTTGTGTTTCGTCCCGTCCCTGGCGGCTCAGCAACCGCTGCCCGGAACCAAGCCGCTCACCATGCAAGGCGACCTCGCCGCGCAGATGGTCGCCGGCATCGACAAGTACCTGACGCGCGAGTTGGCCGCCTCGGTGGCGAAGCGTGCCGCTCACTGGAAGCAGGATTTTTCCTCGCCGGAAGCGTATGCGAAGTCGGTCCGGCCCAACCGCGAGCGCCTCAAGAAGATGCTCGGCGTCGTCGATCAACGTCTGCCGGTGAAGGAACTGGAATATGTCGCCAGCAGCACGGAGCCGGCGCTGTTCATGGAGAAGCGGTACAAGGTGTATGTAGTGCGCTGGCCGGTGCTGCCAGGCGTTGAGGGTGAGGGGTTACTGCTGGAACCGAACCGCGAGGTGCCTGTATCCGCCTGCGTGATCGCTATGCCGGACGCCGACCAGACGCCGGAGCAATTCCTCGCCTCCATGAAACCGCTCGCAGAGGACGGCTGCCGGGTGCTCATCCCGACGGTGATCGACCGCAGTGATCGTTGGGCGGGCAACCTCAAGCGCGGCTGGCTGACGAACCAACCGCACCGCGAGTTCGTCTACCGCATGGCGTTCGAGATGGGCCGCCACATCATCGGCTACGAGGTGCAGAAGGTGCTGGCCGCCGTGGACTGGCTGACGCGCGACAAGGACCATCCGCCGGTCGGCGTCCTTGGCTACGGCGAGGGCGGACTGCTCGCCCTCTACAGCGCCGCCATCGACGAGCGGATCACGGCGGCATGCGTCAGCGGCTATTTCGGCCCGCGCGAAGAACTGTGGCAGGAGCCAATCTATCGCAACGTATGGGGGCTGCTGACCGAGTTCGGCGACGCGGAACTGGCGATGCTGGTGGCGCCGCGGCGACTGGTCGTGGAGTATCGGGGTGTTCCCGACGTCCAGGGGCCGCCACCGCCGCGCAAGGGTCGCAGCGGCGCCGCTCCGGGCAAATTGCAAACGCCGTCGCTCAAGGCCGTGCAGGCCGAGGTCGCACGCGCGGAAAAGGGGGCTTTCGCGAAGCTGCCGAAAACAAGCACGGCGCGACTGTCACTGACAACGAGCAACGAGACGCTCCGTCAATTTCTCGCCGATCTGAACGTCAAGGCCGTGGGCGATCCAGTCTTCGCCCTGGCGTTGCCACAGGCTCTGCGCGATGACGATGCCCGTCAGCGCCGCCAGTTCGAGCAACTCATCGATTACACGCAGAAACTGCTCCCCGACGGCGAAATGCGGCGCGAGCAATTTTTCGCCTCGGCGGATCGTTCTTCTCCCGAAAAATGGGCGAAATCGACGCAAGCCCAGCGTGCTTATTTCTGGGACGAGGTCATCGGCAAATTGCCGGCCTCGACCATGCCCAGCAACGCCCGCACGCGCCTGGTCTACGAGGAGCCACGCTGGAAGGGCTACGAGGTCGTGCTCGACCTGTACGACGATGTCTTCTGTTACGGCATCCTGCTCGTGCCCACCGATCTCAAACCGGGCGAGCGGCGGCCGGTTGTCGTTTGTCAGCATGGCCTCGAAGGACGACCGACCGACATCGTCAACCCGAAGGAGAAGACGAAATACTACAACTCGTTCGGCGCCCAACTCGCGAACCTCGGCTACATCGTCTTCGCGCCGCAGAACCCGTACATCGGCCGCGACAACTTCCGCGTCCTGCAGCGCAAGGCCAACCCCCTCAAGCTATCCATTTACTCGTTTATCGTGCGCCAGCACGAGCGCATCCTCGACTGGCTCTGTACGCTGCCGTTCGTCGATGCGAGCCGCATCGCCTACTACGGTCTGTCGTACGGCGGCAAGGTGGCCATGCGCATCCCGGCATTGCTGGCCCGTTACTGCCTGTCGATCTGCTCCGGCGACTTTAACGAGTGGATATGGAAGAATATCACGCTCTGGTTCCGGTCGAGCTACATGTTCACCGGCGAGTACGAGATGTACGAGTTCGACCTCGGCAATACGTTCAACTACGCGGAGATGGCGGCAGTGATTGCGCCGCGGCCGTTCATGGTGGAACGCGGGCACAACGACGGAGTGGGTATAGACGAGCAGGTGGCCTACGAGTACGCGAAGGTACGTCGGCTCTACGCGCGGCTGGGGATCGCGGACCGGACGGAGATCGAGTTCTTCCAGGGAGGTCACGAGATCCACGGCCGCGGCACGTTCGCGTTCCTGCACCGGCATCTGCGCTGGACGCCGCGCCCATGACCGCTGGTGTGTCAGAACGGATCGCTCGCCGGCTGCAATGCCCGACCGTTCATGTCGTAAAAGGCCTCGTGCAACAGAAACACGTCGCCGACGTTGATGCCGAGCTTTTCCAGTTGGCGGCGGAGTTGCGCGAAGGCGTGCGTCCCAAGGCGGCGGCCAAGCAGGCAGCGCAGATGCTCCGGACATAAGTCCATGTCCACAGCGTACAGCGAGTTGTGCGGGAAGGTCAGATAGCGAACGGTGCCGAGGCAAGCGCAAATCGTGCAGCGCCCCTTGTCGGTGCGCTCGATGAGCGGCGGCGCCTCGCCGATGATGATTGCCTCTTCGCAGTTCGGGCAGTACGGCTTCTCGGCGATACGATCCCACCCCTGGGCGACACTGCCGCAGCGGCAACAGGGCACCCAGAGCGCAATGCTGCCGGGGGGAGAAATCCTCATGCCGTCCATCGTCGCTTCCCCCTGTCGCTGTGCTGTCGGTGGCGGAAAGCCTGCTCAAGTGAAGACGCTGGGAAACTCACCTCCTTCCATCGGCACGCCGGCGTCACGCGCATCAGCCTTTCTGGTCATTTTGCGCTTGTGGCGAACGGCCGGCGTAAGCCGGCTGGTGCGGTCACCAGCCGGCTTACGCCGGCCGTTCGCCGCAATCGCATTGTCTGATACGCCCCGGTTCCCTTACAATCGCGCTGATCGGCTCAGTCCAGAAAGGAGTTGCCATGCCCTCGCCATTCCCCGGGATGGATCCCTACTTGGAGTCGCCCACCATTTGGCCGGACGTCCATCACGGTCTGATTAGCGAAAGCCAGGCAGCA
This sequence comes from Gemmataceae bacterium, assembly GCA_035637055.1. Taxonomy (GTDB): domain Bacteria; phylum Planctomycetota; class Planctomycetia; order Gemmatales; family Gemmataceae; genus DASPXY01. The sequence continues at coordinate 4,313 of DASPXY010001577.1, forward strand.
TTGAATCGCACACTCCGGCCCGGTTACGTGGCGCGAGTGGAGTTGCGGGTCTACATCTCCGATGATGACGATCCTGGCCGCGCAGCAATCGTGCCCGACCTTCGGGTAGAGACGAGGCCAAGGCGGAAGGGCGCCGGCAAGCCGAAGGCCCAGCCGGCGCTCGCCGGCACGCAACCGCTGATCATCCCAACTCTGATGGACGAAGAGATCGAAGAGGCGTTCTTGAAGATCATCCATGTCGAGTCCGAGACACTCATCACCTTGATCGAAGTCCTTAGCCCAACGAACAAGATTCGTGGCTCGCGCGGCCGGGCGAGTTTCATGGCCAAGCGCCATGAGATCATGAATACGGAGGTGCATTGGGTCGAGATCGACCTGCTGCGCGGCGGAGTGCCTTCGGTGACCGATCCCCCGTTGCGTCCCAGCGATTACCGCGTCCTGGTTTCGCGCGCCGACCAGCGAACGCGAACGCGCTTCTGGCCGATCAGCGTTCGACAGGCGCTGCCGGTGATCGACATTCCGCTGCGCGGCAAGGATCCCGAAGCGCAACTCGACCTCGGCGCTGTCTTCCGGACGGTCTACGACCGGGGCGCCTACGATCGGTCGGTGGATTACCGCAAGCCACCTCAGCCGCCACTGGAAGGCGACGATGCAAAATGGGCGAAGGAGTTGCTGCGTAGCCACGGCGGCAAGTGACCAAGTCGTGCCTTCTACTGGCCTGCGGCGGTGATCGTCACCAGCTTGGTGTAGGTCACGCCGTTGCTGGAGCGGATCCGCAGGGGGAACGTCCCCGTCCGCAGCACGCGCGCTCGCCACGATACGATGCTCGTATTCTCCCCCGACGCCGGCGGCACGGGCTGGATCTCTCGCCCTTCCACGCGCTCCATGCCCGGCGGCAACTCCAGCGTCAGGCTCTGGGCCTCGACCGGATCGTTGACATACGCCATGATGCTGAAGAGTTTGTCAGGCTCGAACGAGCCGCCGAGGACGACACTCACCTTGCCCTCGTTCTCCGGGTTCGTGGCGATGCCCTGGCCGTGGGCGTAGGCCATTTCGCGCTTGCTGCCAGGCGCGAGCATCTGCGGATCCCAGAAAAAGGCCACGGCCGAGTCGCCCCCTGCTTGCATCACCTGCACGTCCCAGCCATCATTGTTCGCCGCGAGCGAGGTCAAAATCACACGGCTGGGCGGCTCCAGTTTGCCGCCGATGCGGAACGTGAAGTGGGCGATCCAACCGGGGTTCTGCAGGTTGTTGTTCTGCAGGATCTGCACGTACTCCGGGACGTCCTTGCCTTTGAACTCCACGCCGTCGAGGACGCGGCCAGGGGCCTTCTCCGGCGAGGCGAACAGGCAACCGTCGTTGGTCCAGCAGTACGTGTCGATGTGCATGCGCACCCCAACCGCGTGCGGTCGGGTGTCCTTGTTTTCGACG
>DASPXY010001578.1:0-6378 GCA_035637055.1 Gemmataceae bacterium
CACCTGGGCCGCCCATCTCGCCCACGCCGAGGGCGTCATGATTTGTCCCACGAACGCCGGCGCCGTCGTCGCCGTGGACATCGCCTCGCGCAGCCTGCTGTGGGCCCACTCTTATCGCGATGAAATCCCTCCGGTTAATCCGAATATGAACCCCAACAAGTTCCGCCGAATCGGCCCGGTGCCGGGCCGGCAAGCGATGAACCTCAACGTCAAGTGGAAGCAGTGCGCCCCGATCATCCACAGTGGCAAGGTGCTGTTGACGTCGCCCGACGGCGGCACGCTGGAGTGCCTGGATTTGTGGACCGGGGCGGTCTGCTGGCGGCTGGATCGTCAGGAAGAGGATCTGTACCTGGCCGGCGTCGTGAACGGCAAGGTGCTGATCGTCGGTCGGCAACACTGCTTCGCGGTGAACCTGGCGACCGGGGCGTCACTCTGGAACGTGCAAACCGGGCCGGTGTCGGGCCTGGGTGTCGCCGCCGGGAAGCGGTACTACCTGCCGGTCGCCTCCTGTGCTCAACTCGGCGGGCGCCCCGCGCTCCAGGTAATCGACACCGAGAAGGGCGCCATCGCAAGCGCGACGGCGCTGCCGCCGGACCAAGCCCCCGGCAACCTCCTCTTGTGCGACGGGAACGTCATTAGCCAGACCGCCGATCGGTTGGCGGTGTACTCTCCTGCTCAGTGAATCGTGCATTTTGAACCACAGAGACACCGAGAAGACAGAAAAGAAAATGAAGAACAGGGAACGGAGAACGGAGAACGGAGAATGAGGCAGCAGGGCAACCGCTCCTCCTTCTCCATTCTCGGTTCTCCGTTCTCCGTTCCCCGTTCTCCGTTCTTCATTTGTCTTCTCTTCTCTGTGTCCCTGTGCCTCTGTGGTTCAGAGTTCTTACCTGATGACACGCGCGTTGATGATTCAGGGCACCGCGTCGCACGTTGGCAAGAGCGTGCTGACGGCAGCCTTCGGCCGCTGGCTGCGCGACCGCGGTCTGCGCGTCGCCCCCTTCAAAGCTCAGAACATGTCGCTCAACAGCGCCGTCACCGCCCGCGGCGAGGAAATCGCCCGCAGCCAGGCCGCCCAGGCGGAGGCCCTCGGCGTCGAGCCCACCGCCGACATGAACCCCGTCCTGCTCAAGCCGCTCGATCAAGGCTGCCAGGTCGTCGTGCAAGGCCACGGCGTCGGCGTCATGTCGATCCACGAATACTACGCCTACAAGCCGCACGCCTGGCGGGCCATCACCCAATCGTATGACCGCGTCGCCGCCGCCCACGACGCCGTTGTCCTCGAAGGCGCCGGCAGCCCGGTGGAGATCAACCTCAAGGCGAACGACCTGGTCAACATGCGCATGGCCCACCATGCCGGCGCCGCCGTGGTGCTGGTCGCCGACATCGAGCGCGGCGGTGTGTTCGCTCAGCTGGTCGGCACCTGGGAACTGCTCGAACCCGCCGAGCGCGAACGGGTCGTCGGCTTCGTCATCAACAAATTCCGCGGCGACGCCTCGCTGCTCCGGAGCGGACTGGATTACCTGCGCGAGCGCACGGGCCGCCCGGTCCTCGGCGTGCTCCCGTACGACCCGACCGTGCAACTTGAGGAAGAGGATTCGCTGGGGTTGGAAGCCGCCACCGCAACGGCGGAGGTGGAAGTGGCAGTGCTGCGGCTGCCGGGCATCAGCAACTTCACCGACTTCGCAGCACTGGCGCGGGCGCCGGGCGTTGCGGTTTGTTACGTCAGCGAGCCTGGACAGCTGCAGGCGCCCGACTTGGTAATTCTGCCCGGCACACGCACCACGGTGCGCGCGCTGGAGTGGCTGCGCGCCGGCGGGCTGGCCACGGTACTGCAGCGACTGGCGGCACGGCCCGACGGTCCTTACCTGCTGGGCGTCTGCGGCGGGTTGCAGCTCCTCGGCCGGACCATCGCCGATCCGTACGGCGTCGAGAGCGCCTGCGCTCACGCCGAGGGCTTGGGACTGCTCGACATTGACACGGTCTTCGCACCGCGGAAGATGCTGCACCGGGTGGAGGCTTCGGTCGTGGCCCCCGGCAGCCTGTGTCACGGTTGTCCGCTGGTTGGCTACGAGGTACACAGCGGGACGAGCAGCCGGCGCGACGACACGCGGCCCTGGCTGCGCCTGCAGCGGCAACCAGGGGATGAGATCACCGACGATGGCGCCGTCAGCGCCGACGGGCGGGTCTGTGGCGGCTACGTCCACGGTCTGTTCGACGATGCCCGTTTCTGCCGGGCGTTGGTGGATGTCCTGCGGCGGCGGCGCGGCCTGGCGCCGCTGGCGGATGGCGATTGGCTGTCGCAGCGTGCGTTCCTGGCGCGGCGTCACGAACGGCTTGGGAAGTGGTTAGAGGAGTTTTGCGACCTGCGAATCGTGGAAAGAGCGTTGCGGCTTGGCGAGTAGGTCCGGCGAGCCGAGCCGGACGGTAGAACTGGCGGACAAAACTCGCGCGTGTGGCGAGCGGCGCGGCGTCAGCCCGCCGGTAAAGCCACACCGGCGGGCTGACGCCGCGCCGCTCGCCATTTGTCCGCCAGTGCTTCGTGCCGCTCGGCTCGCGGCACCCACCCCTTGGTTTACCCCTTACCCTTACCCTTGATATTCGGCGGCGGCGGCCGCAGTAAGTCGTCGAGTCCGGAGAGGCTCGCCCCGGGCGGCAGGTTGTCGCGGTTGTGCTGCATCGCCCGCGCCACCATCTGGTGCAGTGGTCCGTAATCTCGGAAAAACGGGTGAACAATGCCGCGTCCCTTAATGACCTTCCCTGCTGGCCGTACCTTGCGGAACAGCTCCAGCGATTTCTCCGGCTGGTCGCGGAACGCCAGCACCATCGCCTCGCCGAGCTGGCCCAGCAGCCGGTAGGACTTAACCTTGTCCGCCTGCTGCAACTGCTTGAAGAACCTCTCCGCCTCGTCCAACCGCCGCTCCTTCAGATAGTGCAAACCCAGATTTACGCGATCGTCCAGACCGCTTTTCTCCTCGAGCGCGCTCGTCGGGTCGGTGTAGTGCTTGACGCGGTCCAGCAACAGCTTTTCGCGGGCACCGGCCGATAGTGGATCGTCCATGTCTTCTTGTGGGGGCGGTGACGGGGGCGGGGCATTGTCCAGGTTGCGCCGCCAACCGAGCGCCAGCCCACCGCCCAGCGCCAGCACCACACTGAGCACCGCCGCCCAGGCCAGCCACGGGCGCCGCCGCGGCAACCGCGGGAGGGTCTGTGTCGAGACAGCGTCGGACGGCAGCGGCGCGGCCGCCGGACCGACGGCGATCATCGTCGCCGCCGCCGCCAGCCCCCCGCTAACGCCGACGAGGGTATCACGCAGGCGCGACGCCTCCCGGACGATCTCGCGGCCGGTCTGAAAACGATCCTCCGGCTTCTTCGCCATCATCTTGTGAACCAGGACGCACACCTCGCGCGGCAGGTCCGGCCGGATCTCCGTCAGCGGTTGCGGATCCTTCTGCACGTGCTGAAAGGCGACCTCATAAGCGCTCTGGCCGCGGAAGGGCGGCGTGCCGGCGAACAGGTGGTAGCAGGTCACGCCCAGCGAATAGATGTCCGTGCGCGGATCGACGGTCTTGCCCTCGACCTGCTCGGGCGACATGTACAGCGGCGTCCCCATGCTGACGCCGCTCTGCGTGAGGTTGAGCGGTTGGGTGTCGTCGGCGAAGCAGCGCGACAGGCCGAAATCGGCGACCTTGACCTCGCCCTTGCGGGTCAGCAGGATGTTCTCCGGCTTGATGTCGCGGTGGATGATGCCCAGTTCGCTCGCGCGCTGCAGCGCGGCGGCGACCTGCCGAATGATGCTCAGGGCCATCAGCACCTCGGGCGGCCCTTTCCGTTCGAGGTATTGACGGAGATTGCGGCCCTCGACGTATTCCAGGGCCATGTAGTGCAGCCCTTCGGCCTCGTCGCAGGCGTAGACCTGGACGATGTTGGCGTGGGTGGCGCGGGCGACGGCGAGCGCCTCGGCCTTGAAGCGCTGCAGCGAGACGGCATTGGCGGCGAGGTCGGCCCGCAGGATTTTGAGGGCAACTTTGCGTTTGAGGGAGATTTGTTCGGCGAGGTAGACCTGGCCCATGCCGCCCTCGCCGAGGCGGCGCAGGATCTGGAAATCGCCGAGCGTTTTCCCCGTCAGGTCGGTTGGCTGGGCCGCTGACGTGTCCGCCGCCGTCCGCGAAAGGGAGGTCGGCGGGTCGCTGGCCTGTCCCATGGTCCACCGCTCCTTGCCCGGCAAGGTTCACTATCTCAGTCCGGCCGCGCTACCACCGTGCAACATTCAACGTGCTGAAGGGCGAGATGTTTGCAAATCCTGGACCGCGAATCGCTCTGCAGCTATCTCATTGAACCCCAGGTCCGGAGGACGAGCCCTGAGCCTCTCATCCCTTGTTCATCTTAGGGTGTCTCGGAAGGGGAGGCAATCGAAATGAACCCAAGGCGGCGACTTGAGGAAAGCCCCTCCGCGACGCGGACGACACGCCAGCGCTCGCCTCATCGTGAAAGAAGTCGAGGGCAGGAACAAGTGACCGCTTGTTCGTAGTTCCGCCTTTAGGCGGCTTGACGTCCACCCGCCTAAAGGCGGAACTACGAACCACAGCTGCCGTGCTCCGACACTCGGGCATCCTATCTTTGACGCTCTGCCGCCTTCTGCATAGAGTTTGTGAGAGTGAGTTCGCGCCCGCGCCAAGCTCCGCCCTCCCCGCGGGCCGCCTGCCGGCAACAGCACGACCTGTTCCCCGTTCTCAGGAAGGATGCCCCCATGACCGACGTTATTGAACAACCTGCCCTGGCCGTTCCCTCCGACACCGACCTGGTGGCCGCCGTCCGCCGCGTCCTCGAAAACAGTAGCGAACCGTTGACCCTGTCCAAGATCCGCGTCCTGCTGCCGGCGAGCTTCCGCAGCCTCAGCCTCGAAGCCCTCAGCGACGTGCTGCAGCGTCAGGTGGCCGCGAACGTCCTCGTGCAGTACCCCAGGTACCGCAGCCCGCAAGATCGCTTCTGGGATCGGCCCATGCGCGTTCACGTCGTCCAGCTGCTACAGGCGGCCCTCAGTGAACAGCCGCTCGCCGTCTCCGAGTTGCGCCGCAAGCTGCCAGATTATGCCAAGACTCAGGCCGAGGCGATCCTGGAGGAGGAAGTCGCCGCGGGCGCTCTCCATCGCCATCCGCCCGCCAACAGTCGCAGCGGCCCGCGCTTCAGCGCCGAACCGGCCAACCCCAAGACCTTCCTGCGCAACGAGCTGCCCACCCTGTTCAGCCGGCTGGAGAAGCTCGGCTTCTCGCAGGCCCAGTTGCGACAGGCCGCACTCGAATTGCTGCACGAAGAGGAGTGGGCCACTCCCGCCCAGCAGGTGGCGGGTGACGGGTGGCGGGTGGTGGGAGAAGAGGAGGCTTCGATGTCTTCTCCCGCCACCCGCCACCCGTCACCCGCCACCCACAACTCTGCAACCACCTGATAGGCAGCGCAGGGCCCGCTGGCTGGTGCCTGTGGGCCTGCGTTCTCTTTGGAGGACACCATGCGAGTTCGCACCATCATCCTCGGCCTGGCGCTCGCGCTCGCTCCCTGGGGGGCAGCCCAGGGCGGCGACGGCAACGCCTTCTTCAACGGTAAGGATCTCAGCGGCTGGGAGGGCCTGACCGAGCAATTCTGGAGCGTGAAGGACAACGCCATTGTCGGCTCGACAGCCCCCAACGGGATCAAGTTCAACACCTTCCTGTGCAGCAAAAAGACCTACACGGATTTTGAGCTGCAATTCCAGGTCAAACTCACCAAGGGCGGCAATAGCGGCGTGCAAATCCGCAGCCGCATCCACAACCCGAAAACCTTCGCCGTCACCGGTCCGCAATGTGACATGGGGGGCCCCTACTGGGGTAGCCTCTACGGTGAAAACTTCGGCGGCATGATGAAAGCCGCCGATGCCAAACTCGTCAAGAAGATCCTCAAAGAAGGCGAGTTCAACGACTACTACATCAAGTGCGTCGGCAAGCACGTCACGATCAAGCTCAACGGCAAGACGACTGTGGACGATGACTTCCCGAAGATGCCGGAGACCGGGATCATCGCCTGGCAGCTGCACGCGGGCGGGCCGATGGAGGTGACCTTCAAGAACATCAAGTTCCGCCAGCTCAGCAACAAGTGAGTGTTTCGCCTTCCGCCGCTCCTCAACAGGCCCGCTACCCGGCCCCCCGAGCCTGGAGATGGGCGACGACGAGGCGGATATCGTCGTAAGGGACCTGCTCGCCCAGGGCGAGGAAGATCGGCTTGAGCCGCTCGGTCCCGACCTGGCGGGCGGCGGCGGCGATGCGCTGGTAAAGGTCGTCCTTGATCCAGGGGCCGATCGACGCCGGCCGCTCATGACGGATGAAAAGAGTCAGGTAATCGACAATC
>DASPXY010001579.1:0-2427 GCA_035637055.1 Gemmataceae bacterium
TACATGAGCTGCGGAAACTGGCCCAGGATGAGCAGTCGCCTGCCGAGCGACCGTCGCCGGAGGAGAAGGATCGCGCCGGCGCCTGAGACGGTGTAGAAGCCGAGAAATGCGAGGAGCAGCCCTCTCTCAGCCCAGGGCCGGTTCGCTGCAAATGCCGCGTAGAGCAATTGGGCACTGAGATACGTGCCGGTCGCGGCACCCCATACTTGGGACCAAGCGACAACCCGCATCCGTTTCGCTGGTTGCATGCTGGTCTCTCAGCCTGTGATGCGGCGAATCACGTCTGCGAACCTGCCAATTCGCGGCCCGGGGGGACTTGGAGCGGCCTAACGCCCTGCGCTTCTGCTGCGGGGGCCTGCGGCGGCCCCCGCCGTCCCAGCAAACTTACCCGGCGGCGGGCCGCCGCGCCTAGGCCCCCGCCAGCAGGAAGCGCGGGTTAGGCACCAACGACACGGACCTGGCCAGGATGCGCCTCGACCAGGGCTTGGAGAATCGACGGAACGAGTGGCCTGAGCGACTCAATGCGATTGCTGAGGGCACGGACAAGAATGAGTGCGATGTGGTGTCTGGTGATGTCGATGTCCAAGGGGATTCGCTTGTCCATCGTAAGGAGGGCGTCGAAACGTTGCTCGGCGGCGGTGAGCAGCTCGCCATTCTCAAGGCCCTTCCAGCCCATCTGGCCAACAGTCCGAACCTCGTGCCCGATTAGCTCTGGGACGAGGTCCTTCGGCATCTGCTCGTCAAGAAGGACGCGCACCGGCCATCAGTGCTTGCTTGGCAAGCTCGAGGGCGGCAACGGCCTGCTCCTTCGTGACGGTTGGGAACTGATCGAGAAAGCGGTCCAACGAATCCCCGGCTTCCAAATAGTCGAAGAGCGACTGGACAGGTACCCGGGTGCCCACGAATACTGGCGTGCCCCCAAGAATCCTGGGGTCACTGTGCACGACAGCAGTCTGTGTGGCCATGGTACCGCCTCCAATCTGGATTCCTTCCAGAAAGATACACACACGGCCGGATGGGTGCTCGTGACGATCGCTTCGGGTAGCGGGGCCCACAAGTAAGTGAGGGGGGATCGGTGGTTGTGTGCCTAACGCCCTGCGCTTCTGCTGCGGGGGCCTGCGGCGGCCCCCGCCGTCCCGGCAAACATACCCGGCGGCGGGCCGCCGCGCTCAGGCCCCCGCCAGCAGCAAGCGCGGGTTAGGTGGAACCGCGAGCGGGAAGGCCTGGGCCTCCCCCGAAAAAATGGACAGGGAGTTAAGCCGGAGGCAAGTTCCTGATCCGGAGGGGGCCATGAAACCGACGCGGCGGCGGTTCACGCGGGAGTTCAAGCTCGAGGTGGTGCGGCAGCTGGCGAGTGGGCGGCGGCAGGCCGACGTGGCGCGGGAGCTGGGGGTGGATGCCCAGGTCATTCGGCGCTGGCAGGACCAGGTGAAGGTGGATCCGGCGACGGCCTTCCCGGGCAATGGGCGCCGGGCGCGGAAGGAGGAGGAGCTGCAGCGGCTGCGTCGGGAGGTCACCCAGCTCCGGGCGGAGCGCGATTTCCTAAAAAAAGCGGCGGCGTTCTTTGCGAAGACGTCGCGGTGAGGTATCAGGCAGTGCGGGCGACGCCCCGAGGCCTGTCGGTCGCGCGACGATGCGAGCTGCTCGACGTGTCGCGGAGCGGGTATTACGCTGCCCAGCATCGGCCGGCGAGCGCCCGCGCCATGGTCAATCAGCAGCTGGTCGTCGAGATCCGGCGGATTCATCGCGAGGTGGACCGGAGCTACGAGAGTCCGCGGATGCAGCCGGAGCTCGTGGGGGCGGGGTTCGCCTGTGGGCGGCACCGGGTGGCGCGGCTCATGCGCACCGCGGGCATTCAGGCCAAGCAGCCGAATCAGTACTGCGTGACCACCGACAGCCGGCACCGGTTCGCGATCGCACCGAATCGCCTCGATCGGGTGTTCTCCGCCCCGGCGCCGAATCGGGTGTGGATGGGCGACATGACCTACATCCCGACGGCGGAGGGCTGGTGCTTCCTGGCCGTGCTGATCGACGCGTTCTCGCGCCGGGTGGTGGGCTGGGCGCTGGATACCCAGCTCTCGGCGAGCCTGCCCCTCACGGCCTGGCACCAAGCGGTCGCCAGCCGCCAGCCCGGGCCGGGCCTGGTGCACCACTCGGACCGCGGATCGCAATACGCCGGCACCGCCTACCAAACAGTGTTGCAGCAGCACGCGGCAGTCTGTAGCATGAGCCGGAGCGGGGATTGTTGGGACAACGCCGTGGTCGAGAGCTTCTTCGCCGCGCTCAAAGTCGAGCGCCTGCACGAGCGGCAGTACACGACCCGGGAGGAGCTGGAAGCGGACGTGCGGGACTACATCGAGACGTTCTACAATCGACGGCGGCGGCACTCGACCCTGGGCTATCTCAGCCCGGTGATGTTCGAACTCC
>DASPXY010001580.1:0-6059 GCA_035637055.1 Gemmataceae bacterium
CGGGGCAGGAGGCAGCGGCAACCGCTGCGGCGAATACCAGAACCGAGCGCGGCCAAGGGTTGGGTGGGCAACCGGGCCCTCGGCCCCTTCAGGGGCGCTGCTCGTGTGGAACCTCACCCACAAATTCTGCTGAAGACCCAAAAATCAACGCGCAGCTGGCATGCTGTCACCGGCAAGGAATTGGGAACCATCACCATCAAGCGGCCGCTTGCCCTGTCGCTGAGCCCGTTCTACGTCTATACACCGATCATCAGCCCCGATGGCCGTGTGGGGGCGTTGGTGGAGGTCGTCTATGATCCCGCGGCGCAGGGTGGCCAAACGCTGCGAGGCGTCCTGTTTGACACCGCCAGCGGCAAGATGCTCCGCCGGATCGCGCTCGAGACTAAGGCAGGACTTGGCATGCTGCCGAACATGCACTTCTCGCCCGACAGCAAAATGCTGGCCGTCCATTCGGACGCGAAGCAAAAGATCGAACTTTACGAAATTGCCAGCGGGAAACTGCTGCGCACGCTCGACGCCGGCCCAGCCCCCCCGCAAGCCCAAGGAGGCTTCCCCGGCGGCATGATTGCACCCTTCCACCAGAAACTGCTTTATTCCGCCGACGGCAAGGCGCTGGCCTTCCAAGCCGGTCCAGGGGCCACCATTGTCGTGCGCGACACCGCGACCGGCAACGAGTTCGGCTCGCTGGCCCCCGTCAAGGGCAGCCAAGCCATGCAACGCGCCTTCGCGCCGGATCGGCGCTGCCTCGCCCTGGAAATGAGTGACGGCACGGTGACGCTTTATGAGTTGGCCAGCGGGCAGCCGCGACGCATTTACGGGACCAAGCGGCCGCCGCCCCCGCCAATCAACTACGATCCGTTTGGGGGATTGTTAATCGACCAGTCCGGGGTGAGTGTGGCAATCGCGCCGGACCTCAAGTTGCTGGCTCTCTCCGGCACTGGCGGCACGGTCCACCTCTGGGATGTTGTGACCGGCAAGGAACTGGCTGCCTTCAAGGGCCACACCACGACCGTGACCGCTGTCGCTTTCGCCCCCAACGGCAAGACGCTCGCCTCGGCCAGCGCCGATAGCACGGCCTTGGTTTGGGACGTCACCAAGGTCAAACGGCCCGCGCTGCCAGCCAAGGCGCTGAAGTCAGCCGACCTCGAAACCTGCTGGGAGGCGCTGGCGGGCAACGATGCAGTCAGGGCCTTCGCCAAGATGGGCGACCTCCTTGCCGCGCCCAAGGACGCCGTGGCTTTCCTCAAGGAACGGGTCAAGCCGGCCGCGCCGCTGGACATGCAACGCGTCCAGGAATTGATCGCGCAACTGGACGCCAATCAATACAAGGTCCGCGAAACAGCGGCCAGTGAATTGCTCAAGCTCGGCAATCAGCTTGTGCCCGTCATCGACAAGGCGTTGGCCGCCAACCCGCCGCTCGAAACGAAAAGGCGTCTGGAAGAGCTGCGCGGCAAGGTGACGAGCACGGTACTGCAAGGCGAGCGCCTGCGCGTCTATCGGGCCGTGGAACTCCTGGAGCACCTCGGCACGCCGGAAGCGCGGGAAGTGCTGCAGGCCCTGGCGAACGGGGCACCGGGGGCGCTGGTCACCGCGAGCGCTCAGGCCGCCCTCAAACGCTGATAGAGAAGCTCGCCCGCAACCGACAACGGACAACCTGAAACAGCGGCCGGTGAGGTTCCCGCCGCCAAGCAAGTCCCTCACCGGCCCGGCCTCGCCCCGGCGCTCGGTCTGCGCGCCGGCAGCGTTGGCCGTTTCATTGTATCGCAGACCCATCTGTGAAGGAGACCGACCATGTTTTTCTCTTCCTGGCTGCGGAATCGCAAACCGACAACTCGGCGGGGCAATTGCTTCCGGCCGAGGCTGGAAGCGCTCGAAGACCGGGCCGTCCCGGCGACGCTCACCGTCAGCCCGATGATTCCAGACGGCACGCCACACTCGCTGCGGGCGGTGCTCGGGAGCCTGAATCCGACGGAGGCGAACACCATCATCCTGACCCCCGGCACGCTGCACCTCACGCAAGGGGTGATCCAGATTGCGGGGATGAGCGACCTGACCATCCAGCCTCTCTTGCCTGGAAGTGTGACCATTGATGGTGGAGGCCTCAGTGGAGATCTGGAGATTCAGGGCGGGTCCGTAACCCTCTCCGATTTGACGATCACGGGGGGAAATGGGTACCTCGGGGGCGGCATTTCTGCCGGCTTTGGGAGCACGGTGATCATCGGCTCCAGCAGACTGTCCGGGAACTCAGCTGACTTGGCGGGCGGCGGCATCTCGAACTTTGGGACGATGACAATCACGTCCAGCACCATCTCCGGCAATTTCGACGACGAGCCCAGCGGTGGCATTATTCAAGGCGGGGGTGGCATTTTCAACATTGGAACGCTGACGATCGACAACACCAGTGTCTCCGGCAACTCAGCTTCCAACGCGGGTGGCGGCATCTCGAACTCTGGGACGATGACAATCACGTCCAGCACCATCTCCGGCAATTTCGCCGGCAGCTCCACCGGCGGCGGTGGCATTTTGAACCTTGGAACGCTGACGATCGACAACAGCAGTGTCTCCGGCAACAACGCCCCCAACGGCGGCAACGGAGGTGGTATTAGCAGCGAGGGTGTTTCGGTGACGGTCCGCGACAGCACCGTCTCGGGCAATTCCGCCGTGACCGGCGGCGCTATTTACAACCGATTTGGAACGGTGAATATCGGGAGAAGTACCCTCTCCAACAACTCCGTCACGAACGCAGGCGGCGCAATCTTCAACGACTTCCACGGGATGTTGACGATCAGCCACAGTACCCTTTCAGACAACAGCGCTTACTACGCCGGGGGGATCTTTAACCATATCTTTGCGATGCTGACCGTCACAGACAGCACGATTTCCGGTAACTCGGCCACCGGCTCGGTCGACGGCGACGGTGGTGGCGTCTATAATGTCGGGACGGCGACGATTGTGAACAGCACCCTCTCCGGCAACTCCGCCGACTACGGCGACGGCGGCGGCATCCTCAACTTTTTCGGGTCGTTGCCACTCACCAACAGCATCCTGTCCGGCAACTCCGCCCTTTACGGCGGCGGCATCCTCAACGATTCGGGGTCGATGGCACTCACCGGCAGCATCCTGTCCGGCAACTCCGCCACCGACTTCGGCGGCGGCATCGCCAACTTCGGCACGCTGACGGTCCGCGACAGCACGGTCGTCGGCAACGGCGCCGGCGGCTTCGGAGGCGATGTCTACAACGCTGGCGTGCTGTCCGTCTTCGACAGCGTCATCGGCGATCTGTACAACGTCTGACACTACGAAGAGCCAAGTCCGGGTGAGGGGTGAGCATTGTCGATTCGCCCCTCGCCCCATTGTAACCTTGAGCCGTTGCCGCCGCGGTCCACCTCGGTTGTCCTGCACTTTCATGAGCGGCGTCACCTGTATCCTGGACGCCATCGCGCAAGGCGATCCGCAGGCCGTCGCAGAACTGCTTCCGCTGGTTGGCTCGCACTCCACAGAGCCGGCACCCTGGGGGGTCGATGCGCTGTCAGCCTGTGCCTCAGCGAGGTGTCAGGAGACCCAGCCGTCGCATGGGTGCTGGTATCTCGCCTGCTCGCAGCAGTCTGCTTCGGCCGCCCGATCTGGAGGGTTGGACGAAAGTCTCGCGCTCCCATCGCCTTATGTTAGTTCTCGTGCCTCAGATGTCAGAGGGTATGCATAATCCGGGATAATCTCCTCCAGCCGCAGTTTCTCCTTGTCGGGGTCCACGGTGACACCGGGGATGCTGGTGGGAACTCCCTTGTCCTCATCTACACCGATGAGCAGGTCGCCGCCGATGGTGTTGGCGAACGAGGAGGCGTCTTTCAGCAACTCTTTCTTGTCGTCGTCCCGACCGCCATACAAGTCCCGCTTGTAGTCAATGGCTTTACCTTCCGGGTACTTCTCCTGAATGAACCGCTCAAGGTTGACGTAGCTGATCTGTTCGAGTGGAATGTCCTGCATCGTTGTCCCTCGGTGCGGCGGGCTTGTGTGGATGTCGCCGAAGATCCCGGTCATGCTCCTGGAGTTGTTCGCAGATACAGGACGGGCTGACGGTCCGCCCTGCAAAGAAGGACGCTACTCGTTATCATTCAGAAATCAGCTGGTCGAGCGGTCCTTGTGTGTCTCGAACAGGAAGACGGCAAGGGTCGCTGCCGCACCGACCGCTAGCTTCGCGTGCCGCGGCAGCAGCCCCTGTGTCCGGCCTTCCTTGCCGTGGCCCGTGCCGTACAAGTTGCGCAGTTCCGCAAGACTCTGACAGACGGTCCCCAAGTTCCCCAGCAACTTTTTGATGTATTCGGCCCCCTTGGCCGACTCCGGCACCCGATCTGGCACGAGTTTGAGTTCCTCGGCAGTGCGGCGGACGAGGGGCAATAGCTCCGGTTTATCAGTGACCGGCTTGCCCCGCTCGGTCAGGATCGTCTTGCAGGTCGTCTCGATCAACTCTTTGGCCGATCCGATCGCCTGAGTCGGGTCGGCCGCAACCCCTTGCTCGATCCGCCGAATCTCGTCTGCAAGGTACTGAGCATTGAACTCGACGGCTGTGGCGTGGATGTCGGCGAGGTGGGCAGTGCCGCCGAGCGACACGATCAGCCCGTTCTCGTACGCATAACCATCCTTCCTTAGCCAGTGAAGAAGCCGCTCCTTCGCTTTCTTCTCGTACTCGCCGCTAAGCGAAGAATCGGCAGACTTGTCGATGTGGTTGAGCACTGCCTCGTAGACCCGGAGAAATTTCTTCGCGTCCGTTGGCTTTGTGAAGTCCAGCGAATGGTAGTATTGCTCGACGCGCGTTCGGCGTTCGCCGCTGAGTTGGGGTTGGTGCTCCTCGACGAGGTCGATATCCGCCGAGTCGAACTCGATGTCAATCCCCCTGAGCGTCCAGTTGACCAGATACTCGCGGAGTTCGTAACGGGTCTTCTTGCCAATCAGTTCGTGGCCCACAACAGCTCCCCCTTATGCCGGACCGCTCCTATCCATGAACGACGCGGATGAGCGTTAGCAAGTTCGCGGGCGGGTGGCAACAAAAATGGGATCGAGGCCGAGGAGCACTTCCGAACTTGCCGGTTGTTCCAGACCGTCATCCTACCCGCTCCGACAATTAGAGTGCGGCCGGCCGACTTTCAAGTGGAGGAAGAGTCTGTCGTGTTGCGTTCCTCGTGTGAGGATCGCGTTCAAGACGGCAGGAACTGACGTTCTTCCTCTGTCCCGCCATTTCACCCCTTTGCATCTGCCTGCGCGGCCTGTCGTAACCTACCCGAACGCCTCGGTCCACAAATCGCGGTTCAACACCCAGAGGTAAAACAGGCCGCCGAGCCAACCGTGCAGCACACCCAGCGGCCAGACGTTGCGGTATTTCAAGAACAACGGGGTGAGCAACAGTTCGAGGAGCGTCGTGCCGACGATGAGCCGGGCGTCGTAAACGTGGACCAACCCGAAGAGGATAGCTCCGAGAATCACCACCACCGCCTTCCGCTCGCACAGTCCTTTCACGCGCTCCAGGTTCGTCACGACGATGCCCAAGCCAGAAACTGCTGGATCACGCCCCAAACCGGGTAGACCAGGAAGAGCAACAGCGTGGGCGGCGGGAAGCGCAGCGTACCGTGGAAGGCCGCGTATCCAGCCAGGCTGGCGGCAGCAACGACGAAGATGAGGGCCGGGATTGCAGCCGCTTGCCATAAATTCTCCATGCGGAAGCCCCAGGTGCGGAAGGCGTCTTTGTGCTGGCGGACACGGACAACGATGAAGCCGGTCCAGCAAACGCACGCGCCGAGAATGAACGCGACGCTTGGCCCTTCCATCGTCGCCGCCAGGATGAGGTGCAGCGCGATGGTGACGGCGGTGCCGAGCAGGGCGACCCAGTCGGGCCGTGTCTGGCTCGTCTCAATCATGGGCAGCCATCCTCCAACATCGCTTGTCAGGCAGCGGAACGTCGGCCCGCAGGGCAACGACTCGCTCGCCGCGGAACTCTCGGTTGGCGGACGCATAGGGGCACGAATCAGTGTGAATCTCCCCAAGGTCATCAGCAGCCCGCGTGGTGC
>DASPXY010001581.1:0-6888 GCA_035637055.1 Gemmataceae bacterium
TCGGGTGGAGGCGCCGGTGATGAGCGTGGAGTTCGGCTCGCGCAGCGCCACGCCGGAGGCAGGCACCCGCCTGGCGGTCACCATCACGGTCGATGCCTGCATCGACGGCAGCGCCAGCACCTTCGCGTTGAAGATGGTGGACGAGTTGACGGTCCAGATGCAGTTGCCCGGGCCGCAAGGCCAGCGCATCGTGGGGGCGATCATCGAGCAGCACCTCCGCCAGGAGACCCGGCCGTAAGAGGCACGAACAGAAGACGAGCGGCGGGGTTTATCCCCGCCGCTCGTCTTTTGTTCGTGCTTGTAAGGCGCCGAAGCTTTTTGGCCTACGATTTGCCTGCGCGTTGTCCGGCCGGTACGATGAACTCGGGAGTGGGTGTTTCCGAGATAGACTACCGGCCAAACAACATGGAGCTTGCGGATCAAACGATGGCGCTGCTCAGGGCGGCCAGCCGGCTCGCGGCGGCGTTGCCCGCGGACGCGGTGTTGCTGCTCACTCATACCGACCTTGACTGGGAGGCTGTCCAGGAGCAACTGCCGGACTGCAAATTGCTTGTGATCGCTGCGGGTCGTGAGTTAACCCGCGAACTCAAGCAGTACGCCGGTCTGGAAGTCCTCGACGTCGATGCCGGCCCGACGCCGACGCAGGAACTCCTCAGCCTCGCCCTGCTCGAAGCAGTCGCGACGGAGAAACTGCGCGCGGGCGCTCACGTCATCGCCGTTTACAACGGCATCGACACCGGCGACGGCCGGCCCCAACCCCTCGACAGTCTGAGCGTCATCCACCTGGGCGAGCACCTCGAACGCCTCAGCGCCCAAGATTTGCGCCGCCTCGACACGCAGGTGCCGCTGGAAACCTTGCGCGCCGTGGTCGATCTCGCCACCGAGATCGGCCGCGAAGGGCGCGAGGGCCATCCGGTCGGCACGATGTTCGTGGTCGGCGACACTCCGAAGGTGCTCAAAATGTCGCGGCCGCTTAACTACAATCCCTTCCGCGGCTACAGCCGGCCGGAACGCGATATTCGCGATCGCAAGATCCGCGAACAGATCAAGGATATTGCCCAGCTGGAAGGGGCAATTATCATTCGCCGTGATGGCATCGCGGTGGCCGCGTGCATGTACATCGACACGACCGCCGAGGGCATCACGCTCAGCAAGGGGCTGGGCACGCGGCACTGGGCGGCAGCGGCCGTCAGCAAAAAGACCAAGGCGATCGCCGTCGCCGTCAGCCAGTCATCCGGCACGGTCCGCCTCTTTCAGGACGGCCAGGTGGTGCTGCACATCGAGCCGTTCACGCGGCCGATGATCTGGCAGAACTTCCGCATGGATGTGCAGGACGGCGACGGCGGCACCGTGACGCCGCCAGTCGGCTGACAAGGTGACAAGGTGACAAGGCGACAAGGTGACAGGGAGGTTTGTATGGCGACAGACGGGAACAAAAGCGGCAATTTGTTCACCTTGTCACCTTGTCACCTTGTCACCTTGTCACCCTACGGTCCGGCCCGCCTCGATCCGTCACCGCCGTCCCCGCACCTCGTCGACGGCGAGCGTCCCTCGCGACTCCGTATCCGCGTGCATGAAGAGTGCCCGAAACGCCCCGGCGTGTACGGGATGCTCGACCGCCACGGCGATCTTGTCTACGTCGGCAAGGCCAAGAGCCTGCGGACGCGGTTGCTCAGTTACTTTCGGCCCCAAAGCCGCGATGCGAAAGCCGGCCGCATCATGCAGCACATCCGCGCGATCGCCTGGGAAGTCAGCCCGACCGAGTTCGCCGCCCTGCATCGCGAGCTGGAACTGATTCAGCGCTGGCGGCCACGTTTCAATGTCGTGGGGCAGCCCGATGGCCGGCGCTACAGTTACGTGTGCGTCGGTCGCCAGCCAGCGCCGTACGTGTTCCTGGCACGCACGCCGCCGGCGAAGGTTCTCGCGGCCTACGGTCCCGTCCCCGCTGGCCGCCGCGCCGGCGAGGCCGTCCGCCGTTTGAACGACTGGTTCCGCCTGCGGGATTGCTCGCAGGCTCAGGAGATGATCTTCGCCGACCAGGGCGAGTTGTGGGTCATCGAACGCAGCGCCGGCTGTCTGCGGCACGAGATCGGGACGTGTCTGGGGCCGTGCGCCGCGGCGTGTTCCAGCGCAGCTTACGCCGTACAGGTGGCCGCGGCCCGTGCGTTCCTCACAGGAGCGGACAAAACCCCTCTCAATAATCTGCAGAACGAGATGGAAGCGGCCTCGGCGGCGATGGCCTTCGAGCGCGCGGCGGCTCTACGCGACAAGCTGGAAGCGCTCCGCTGGCTCCGGGACCAGCTGGAGTCCCTGCGCCTTGCGCGCACCCAGGGCTCGTTCGTCTATCCGCTGCAAGGCTACGATGGGCGGATTACCTGGTATCTGATCCACGGCGGCCGCACGGTCGAGGCCATGCCCGCGCCGCTGGACGAGGACACAAGGCGCGCGGCCCGGGCACGTATCGAGGCGGTCTACCAGACCGATAGCCGTGCAGAGGCCGCGGAGAGGATGGAGGAAGTGCTGCTGGTGGCCTACTGGTTCGGGCGCTATCCCGGCGAGCGCACGCGGGTGTTGCAGCCCGCTGAGGCGCTAGGGCGCTGTCCGTGATGGAGAGAGCGCATTGCAGCCAAGTGTAGCGGACACAAGCCCGGAGCGCCAGCGACGGGACCAACACCACACAAGCCCACAGCGCCAGCGACGGGACACTCTCGACACAAGCCCGGAGCGCCAGCGCCGGGACCATGCTACCGTCCCGGCGCTGGCGCTCCGGGCTTGTGTCCGCTCCGCTCGTGTGCAGTCTGCTCTACAGCCACCGGATCGCCACCTGTCGGCGTCTCGGGATAAGTCAATCCTCCCAATCCGGGGGCACCACTTCGCCCCCACTGGGGGTGATGAGCGCGCGCAGCGTGGGCTCGCTGACCCGCCTCAGATCCACCCAGCGCACGCTCCCGTCTGCCATGAGCACGTTGCAGCCGCTGCGCCACTGGCCGCCCAGTTTCGGCAACGGCTGTACGGGCGAGATGGCAATATCGGCGGGCTTCGTCCAGGGCACGGCTTCTCCGGCCTCCGCGGCCAGGAGCGTGTTCGACGTGCCGTCGCGGAACTCCGTCAGGCGCAGACCGCGCGCCCCGAAGGGACCACCCTGAGGAGGCACATCCGGAAAGGGCGTGTTCGGGCCGGTGAAGACCTGGTAATAAGTGCAGAACGGCTCCCCCGGGCCCTCCCGCACCGGCGCATATTGGGGAGGCATGTGCTGGAGCAATGCCTTGTTGTGCGGGCTGTCCCACGGTTCGTCCAGTTTGAACTGCTGATAGAGGACGTTCTGCTCGATGTAGGGCAGAATCGCGACGCGCCAGCTGAGCAGCGGTTTGCCGTCCTTGCTGTAGATCGCGTTGGCTGGCAAGCACCTGTAGGCATCGTGATAATTGTGCATCGCCAGGCCGATCTGCTTCAGGTTATTCTGCGAGATCGCTCGTTCCCGCGCCGACGGATCCCGGGGCCCCGACATGCCCCGCCAGAGCAGAACGTAGCCCAGAATGCTGATGTTGCCGACGACCGCCAACGCCAACCCGGTGATCGCCAGCCCCTTGCCGGTCAGCTGCCCCGCTCGCTTCCGGATGTCCTTCAGGGCGAGGACAGCGAAGATGATGGCGGGGATGGCGGCGAGCACCGGCACCACAAAGGTGAATGCGCCCAGAATCAAGGCGGACAGAGCCTTGCCGCTTGTTTCGGCGCCCCGAGGACGCGGTCTCCCAGCGGGCGAGACAGGCTGCGGCGGCTGGCGCGGGGTGTACTCCGCCACCGGCAGAGCATCCCCGTGGGTGGGCGCTGGCGCGGGCCGAATGGCCGCCTCCGAACCCGGGACGAGACTGGCCGTCCCACACGCCGGACAGGTGATTTCCAGGCCGGCGTGCTCTTCCTTCGATTGCAGAAGCTGGCCGCAGGGGCATTGGAACCGGATCATTGTTCGTTCCTCGGTGAGTGGGGTCTGCGGGCGTCGGATCCGCCTGCTGAGGCGCTGACGCGCTGCTCACCACTTCGCGTTCATCCCACGCTGAAATCGTGGTTCACCGTCCCAGAATTCCGGCGGCAAGGGCATCCCGTCGCTGGGATCGATCGCCAGACGCAGGATCGGCTCGCGGATGCGGCGTGTATCGATCCAGCGCACTGAGCCATCGGCCATCGCCACCATGAAACCATCGTGCCACATCCCGCCCAGACGGGGCAGCGGCCGCTGCGGCGAGAC
Organism: Gemmataceae bacterium; assembly: GCA_035637055.1. Lineage (GTDB taxonomy): Bacteria > Planctomycetota > Planctomycetia > Gemmatales > Gemmataceae > DASPXY01. The sequence goes on from DASPXY010001581.1 coordinate 4,247, forward strand.
CTCGATGTCGGCGGGCTTGGTCCAAGGTACAGGCTCGCCCGCCTCGGCGATCAGAAAGGTGTTCGACGTGCCGTCAGTGAAATCGGCCATTCGCAGCGGGCGCCCCGCTCGAAAAGGCGTGTTCGGCCCGGTGAAGACCTGATAATACGTCATCCCGGGTGGCGCTTCGCCCCGAACCGGAGCGTAAATAGACGGCATTTGCTGAAGCAGTTGCAGGTTGTGCGCGCTGTCCCACGGTTCGTTGAAGCGATAGAGTCGGAACAGGGCCTCCTCCTCGATGTAAGGCAAAATGGCCACGCGCCAGCTGTGCGGCGGATTGTTGCCAGGCCCCAGCACATTCGCCGACATGGGAAATCGCTGGTTGACGTCGTGGTAGTTGTGCATCCCCATCGCCAACTGCTTCAGGTTGTTGGCCGAGATCCCCTGGGCCCGGGACTCTCTCACCCCCTGGTACACGAGCACCATCGGCAGGATGGTAATGTTCCCCAGCACGGCCAGCGCCAGGCCCGTGATCGCCACGCCCTTGCCGGTCAACTGGCCGGAGCGACGAGCAATGTCCCGCAGCGCCAGGATGGCGAGGATGATCGCGGGAATCGCTGCAATCACGGGGAGCAGGAAGGTGAAGCCGCCAAGGATCAGGGCGGTCAGGGCCTTCCCGCTGGTCTCGGGTTGCGAAGGCCGGCTGGGACGTGGTCGTGGTCGGGCCGCGGGGGGCTCAGGCGGCGCGGGCTCGGGGGCCCGGTGGACGACGGGCTCGGGCGGCAGCGCGACGGGCTGGATGGCCTTGCCGATATCCGGAATGGGCATCCGCTCGCCGCACCCCGGACAGGTGATTTCCAGCCCGAGGTACTCTTCCTTCGCCTGGAGTGTTTTGTCGCAGCGGCAGCATTGAAACTGGATCATGATTGGCTCCCCGCTCAGAGTTAAAGGACAAAACCCCTCCCCCCAACCCCCTCCCCGCAACGGAGAGGGGGTGAAGAACAATGCGCTGTCTGGCTCCCCCTCTCCGTTGCGGGGAGGGGGTTGGGGGGAGGGGTTTTGTCCCCGAGCGCGAAGCCGCAAGCGGCGCTCGAAACCCGCCTTTATCGTATCCTCTCACGGCCCACGATCAAGCGCCACGATTTTAGGCCTGATGGCCGTACGGCTGCACTTTCTCGTACATCAGTCCGACCAGCTTCTCCAGCACATCCATGTATTCGGTGCCCGCGATGGCATGCACTTGCTGGATCAGTTTCCTTTTTCGCTCGATCATCTCCACAAAGCGCTCGACGCCGAAGCCGGTCAAGGGGCCGCCGGTGCCCTGTAGCGAGACCAACTCGTCGATTTCCTCGGGAGTCAGTTGACGGGCACGCTCGGGGTTACGCTCGATCCACGCCACCAGTTCGGGCTGGCTGGCCTGCTCGTGGAGGCGGCGCAAGGTCTCGTCGGCATCGGCCGACAGCCGGCCGTTCATCCGCGCCAGCAACCGCTCGACCGGCAGCGTCAGCAGGTCGTTGACCGCCAGACCTAGCGCCCGCGCACAAGCGCTGACGGTGGCGTTGCGCAGTTTCCGATTGCCCTCATGCAGGATGGTGTGAACCGTCTGGCGGTTGAGCTGGGCGATGCGCGCGAAGTCTTCCTGGTTCCAACCGCGTTCCTGCACCAGGCGCGCGATCTTGTTCGAGAGCGATTGCGGGCTGTTTGGCGAAGGATTCGTCATAGAATGGCGATTTTAGGCTGGCGATGGCGAACTTGAAAGCCTCGTTGTCAAGAATCCAGCGAAACCAGGCACAACGACCGGGACAATCTGAAGATGCACCCGCTGTCCAAGAAAGTCGTGCTTATTACCGGCGGTTCCTCGGGAATCGGCCGGGCGACCGCCCTGCGCCTTGCCGCTCACGGGGCGCGCATCGCCGTCGCCGCCCGCAATCAAGAAGCCCTCGCCGAAGTCGTCCGCGCCGCGGAGGCCACCGGCGCAGAGGCGATGGCGCTTCCGACCGATGTGACCGATTCCGCCCAGGTCGGCCGCGCCGTCGCGGCGACCGTCGAGCGCTTCGGCGGACTCGACGTGCTGCTCTGCTCGGCGGGCGTCTCGATGCGAACGTACTTCGAGGGTTCGAGCCTCGAAGCGATGGAGCACGTGATGCGCGTCAACTTTTTCGGCACGCTCTACGCGACGCATTTCGCCTTGCCGCACGTCAAGGCACGCGGCGGCTCGCTGGTCGCCATCAGCAGCCTGACCGGGAAGCGTGGGATTCCATCTTATGCCCTTTACGGAGCCAGTAAGTTCGCCATTCACGGCTTGTACGAGGCGTTGCGGCTGGAGTTGAAACGCGACGGCGTCCACGTCGGCGTGGTGTCGCCGGGTTTTGTCGATACGCCGCTGCGGACGAGCGTACTTGGCCCGGACGGCAAACCCTGGCCGGAACCGCCGGCGCCGCCGTTCCGCGTCTGGCCGGTGGAGAAGTGCGTTGATCGCGTCGTGCGCCTGATCGTCAAGCGGCGGGCGGAGGCGGTGTTGCCGTGGTACGTGGCGCCGTTGCTGGCGCTCGATCGGATCTGGGGATCGTGGCTGGGGAACCTGGTGCTGCGCAGGCGTTTCCCACCTCCGAAGGGTGGATAGTGGATGGTGGGTGGTGGATGGTGAAGAGGAAACGCTTTCT
>DASPXY010001582.1:0-2508 GCA_035637055.1 Gemmataceae bacterium
TGAGCCGCTGCTTCCAACCGCCGGACAGCCTGCCGGCGCGGCGATCAAGGTACGGCGCCAGTCCGCTCATGGCGACCAGCTCATCCTTACGCTCGCTGGTCTCGGCGGCAGAGAGACCATAAATGCCGGCGTAGAAGTCCATGTTCTCGGTCGCCGTCAGGTCTTCGTAGAGGGCGAACTTTTGCGACATGTAGCCGATGAGAGAGCGAATTTGGGCGGGATGACTACGAACATCCTGGCCGAGCACGCGCGCCGAGCCGTCCGTGAGTGGCAGCAGGCCACACAGCGATCGGATCAGGGTGGTCTTGCCCGAGCCGTTGGGGCCGAGCAGGCCGAACACCTCGCCGGCGCCCACGTTGAAGCTGACACGGTCCACGGCGGTGAACTTGCCGAAACGAATCGTGGCATCGTCGATTTCGATCGCGTCGGCCGGCACGGGCCGGGCGGCGCGGACGGCGGACTGGATGGCGAGAAGCGTACTCATGGGTTATGTCCTCGTCGTTTAGGCGTAGGAGAACCCCTCCCCCCAACCCCCTCCCCGCAACGGAGAGGGGGAGAAGAAAAGACTGTTCTTCTTGCTCCCCCTCTCCTCGCAGGGGAGGGGGTTGGGGGGAGGGGTTCTCCTACGCCTAAACGGATCGTAATTCACATTAATGCAGCGGTAGGACCACTTCTGCGGCCATGCCCGAGTGGAAGGCACCACGCGGATCGGCGACACGCACCTTGACGGCGAACACCTGATGCCGCCGCTCGCTGGCGCTCTGCACGTTCCGCGGCGTGAACTCGCTGATCGAGGCGATTTGCTGCACGGTTCCCTGGAACTCTTTGCCCGGATAGGCATCGACAGTCACGGTCACCGCCTGGTTGAGGCGAACGCGGCCCAAGTCCGTCTCCGGGACGAAGACCTTGACCCACAAATCCTCGGCTCGCAGCACCCGCACCACCGGCTGACCAGCCGTCAGCACGTCGCCCTTGCGCACCGCCACGACCTCGACTACGGCCTTCTCCGGCGCTCGCACCACCGCCTCCTGCAGGTTGACGTCGAGTTCTTGCAGGCGACCTTGCATCTCCGCGACGCGCGCCTCGGCGCTGGTGATGTCTTCGACGCGGGTTCCGGCCAGGAGCAATTCGTAATTGGCCCGGACACGGGCGAGTTCCGCCTCGGCCTCGGCGATCTCCTCCACCCGTGTGCCGGCCTTGAGCAGCGCCAGCTTCGCGCGGGCCGCGTCCGCCATTCCCTGATAGTGGCCGTGGGCGGCCACGGCAGCGTCGTGCTCGGCCCGCGAAGCACCCCGCGCCTGATAGAGTTTTGTCATGCGCTCGAGTTCCGGCGCGGTCCGCTTCAGTTCAGCCTCGGCGCTTTCAAGTTCACTGCGGGCCTGGTCCAGTTCCTCCTTGCGGGCGCCGGCCTTGAGCCGATCCAGACGGGCCGCCGCGGAATCGACGGCTGCCTTCGCGGCGGCCTTCTCTTCCACCCGTGCCCCATTACGTGCCCTGTCCAACTCCGCATAGGCCGCACGTAACCGGGCGGCCTGCTGCTCGCGCTGTGCCTGCAACTCCGGCACGTCGAAGTACACCAGCGGTTTTCCCGCCTCGACCAGTTCGCCCTCGGCGACGGCAACGCGCGCCACGCGCCCGCCGACCTTGGAACTGAGGCGCACCTGCTGGTTTTCGACAATCCCCGGCAACCGCAGCGTTTCCGGCCCGCCGCCGAATGGCCGCCAACAACCGAGCGCCGCGCCGACGACGGCCAGCCCGCCAACTATCGTGAGGATCATTTTGCGTTTCATGGCGATTCTCCCGTTCGATCGGCCGCTTGCGGCTTGGCGTTCCTCTCGTCTCTGCTAACCCGCAAGCGGCTCGCGAATCCGTCTCCAGGGATACCAGCGTTCGCCAGGCCCAAACTGGACACGGGAAGACAAAGATTCTGGCTGGATTTTTCGACGGCCGCTATAGTGGTGAAAAGACAGTTCATGGTTGCGAAAGGACGGCCAGATGTCGGAGACGCAGAACGGAAGTCTTCAGCGGTGCCTGGAACGGCTGCAACACGGCGACGCGACCGCTGCGCGCGAGCTGCTCAACTGCACCTGCGACCGCCTCCACCGGCTCGCCCACGTGATGCTGAAGAACTACCCGCGCCTGCAGCGCTGGGTGGAGACCGGCGACGTCGCTCAAAATGCCGTCATGCGCCTGGCACGAGCCCTCGAAACCGTGGCGCCGGCCTCACTGGCCGACTACTACCGCCTGGCCACCTTGCAAATTCGCCGCGAACTGCTCGACCTCGTGCGGCACCACTACGGCCCGCACGGTCAGGGCGGCAAGCACCAGAGCAACGTCGCTCCCTCGGGTTCCGGTGCCCAGCCTGCCCTGTATGATGCGCCTGACACAACGCACGACTCCAGCCAGCTCGCCCTGTGGACCGAGTTCCACCGCCACGCGCAGAACTTGCCAGCGGAGGAGCAGGAGGTTTTCGATCTGGTTTATTACCAGGCGCTGAGCCACGCGGAA